>NZ_QWGT01000230.1 GCF_003576405.1 Clavibacter lycopersici | reverse complement strand
CGGCATCCCGTACGCGACCGCCGCGCGCTTCGCGCCGCCCGCCCCGCACCCCGACTGGACGGAGCCGCGCGACGCCACCGCGTGGGCGCCCGCGTGCCCGCAGCCGCCCATGGAGGAGCTCGACGCCGTGCTCGGGAGCTTCGCCGGCCTCGCGGTGGACGAGGACTGCCTGCGCGTCTCCGTCACGATGCCGCGCGACGCGCGGCCTGGCGACGCGCTGCCCGTGATGGTCTGGATCCACGGCGGCTCGTACGTGTCGGGCGCGGCGGACGTGCCGATCATGGATCCCGCCGCCCTCGTCCAGGAGCAGCGCGTGGTGGTCGTCACGGTCACCTACCGGCTCGGGCTCCTCGGCTACCTCGGCGACGGGCGCGACCGGCCCGCGAACCTCGGCCTCCTCGACCAGCTCGAGGCGCTGCGCTGGGTCGCCCGCAACATCCGCGCGTTCGGCGGTGATCCCGACCGCGTCACCGCCTTCGGGCAGTCGGCCGGCGGGGACGCGGTCGCGCACCTCATGGCGGTGCCGGAGGCGGCGGGGGCTCTTCCGGCGGGCGATCGTGCAGAGCGCGCCGCTCGGCATCTCGCGCGGCAGGCGCCGCATGGCCGCGGCGATGGCCCGCGCGTCCCGCGGGTTGACCGCCGACATGCCCGTCGAGGACGTCGTCGCGCGCCAGGCGGACGTGGAGCGCGCGGCCGCCCCCTTCGGGCTCCTCGGGGCCATGCCCTTCGGCACGCAGTACGGGCACGCTCCGCTGCCGCCCGAGTCCCGTCTCGACGCGGCGTGGGACCGGGCCGCGCCCGGCGTCGACCTGCTCATCGGCAACACGGCGGAGGAGGCGCGGCTGTTCCTGCCGGGGATCCCGTGGCTCGCGCGGCTCACGCGCCTCCCGGTGGTCGGAGCGCTCGTGCGGCGCGCGGCCGTGGCGGCGGTCACCGGCATCGTCTACGGGATCCCGGCCCGCCGCTTCGCCCGCCGCCACGCGCGCGCGGGCGGCCGGGCCCACCGCTACGTCATCCGCTGGTCGGCGCCCGGCAGCCCGTACGGCGCCGCGCACACCGTGGACCTGCCGCTCCTGTTCGGCGACGAGGACGCATGGCGCGGGGCCGGGCTCCTCGCGGGGGCCGACTGGGAGGGCATCCAGCAGGACGCCCGCCGCGTGCGGCAGGTGTGGGGCGACTTCGCGCGCGGGCGGATCCCGAGCAGGCAGCTGATCCCGGGCGTGCTGGAGCTGCGGCGGGTGCGGGGCTGATGCAGACAGTGGGTTGCCTCCGGTTCATACTGAGTCAAAACTTCGACGAAGCATGGGGAACGAACGATGGCTCAGAGTGAGGCGCTGTTGCCGCCAAAGGTGTTGGTTATAGGTGGTACCACTGAAGAGCACACCACTTTGAGTGCTTTATCTGGGTGGCTGCATGTCATCTCGCCCAATGAAGAACTAAAGTTTAACGAAAGAGATTTCGACCTCGCGATAGTCTTTGAGAGCGCGCTGACTGACGGATTACGTGTGCCGTACAGGATAGTACTCAGTACGACGGCGGAAGATTCAGATGTCGTCTCCAGGGTTCGAGGTAGTGGGTCTCAAAACGTTTTTGGGCCCCCGCTGCTTTTCGCCTCGCGCCCACCTGTTCTAGCGCTTCAATTCACTGTGAGTGATATGGGAAAGCAATTTCAATCTCGAAGCGAGGCTATGTCGACGCTTATTCCCGAGCTAGGGACTCCATATAAAGTGTTTGATCCAAAGCCGTCGGATACCCGCGATCAAATCTACCCCCTACTCAGTGAAAGTGGTGCCGGGAATCTGGTACTCGCTGGCATTGTCAAGAGCGCCGGCACCACAACCGTGTTCTTGCCGACGAAGGCGAGAGACTCCTTGAGGGCTTGGCTGCAAGCCTCATTCGATTATTTTCGCACAATAGACGAGAGCCGATTTCCAGGCCCATCAAGTAGTAACAACTCTACTTGGGCCACCGCCGCAGAATTGCGAGCGCTGTCTGCGTTGAAGAAATTCGACGCGGTTGAGTCTGCGAGACGTGATGAAGTGTCGAAGGCTCGCGAAGCTCTAGAAGAGGCAAAAGACAATGCCGAACTCGAAAGTGCGCCGATGCGCGTCTTATTACACGGAACCGGTGACGAGCTCGTCCAGGCGTGTGCAGACCTCTTCCTTGAGCTGGGTTTCCAGGTCAAAGATTCTGACTCCTTGCCGCAACATAAGGCCGCTAAACAAGAAGACTTGCGCGTCTTTATCAATGGACTCGTGATACTAGCGGAGATCAAGGGGTATGCAAAGGGGGCAAAGTCGAACGACTTAGAGCAACTTAAAAAAGCAGGCACTGTGTATGCCACGGTCGAGAATTCGGAGCCTGATCGCCTATGGTACATAGTAAATGCCTATCGAGACGCCGGCCCCAACGACCGCCCGCAAGTTCTCGAATCTAGTGCGGAGCAACTCGATGCCTTCGCGAGGTTGTTTTCGGGCGTCGTTTTCGACACGAGGGACTTATATCGCCTGATTAGAGATGTTCAGTTAGGCCTGCTGACTTGTGGAGATGCCCAGGCGCTCCTAATGTCGGCTCAAGGTCGTTTCGAGTATGTGAGTGATGCTGGTGGTCATGGTGAGTGATCAAGGAGCGCTCGTCCCCCTATTCTCGTGACCCTAAAATGTAGAAGGCCGCGATCCAGCGTCTGCCTGAGTGCGTAACGAGTCGATAAAGGTCATTATCTTTGAAGTTCGTGTGTTGATGCGGTCAGCCCGGTGCCGAAGTGCCGGCCATCGAGGCGGGGTTAGGACAAAATTTGCGGGGGGATGGCGGTTCTGAGGATTGCTTGTCATAGCTGAGCCGTCGCACGCAAACCATGCTGTCGCCTGTCGCCTGTCGCCTGTCGCCTGTCGCCTGTCGCCTGTCGCCTGTCGCCTGTCGCCAGTCGCCAGTCGCGTGTGGCAAATCTGAGTCGACATTCTGAGGGCGGATCCCCCTTGGCCAGCCCGCGCCGGGGACGCTCAATCTGCGCCGCAATACACGGCTGATCGCGGCGTCATTCCAATTCACTCGCTTGGGGGCCGCGGCGCGGGTGGTCCCGAGGACATCCCTCCGGCAAGGTGGAGGTGCCGCGCCCGCCGACGCGCGGGTACGCCTCGACCAGGAGCCCCATGACCGCATCCTCCCCGCGCCCGTCCCGCACCGCCCGCGACCGCCGCGGCTCCATGGTCTTCACCGGGATCCTCATCGCGCTCGTCCTCGGCTTCTCCGCGTACGTCGCGCTGCGCGGTGGCACCGTCCCGACGTGGGCCTTCCTCGGCCTCACGGGTGCGGGCATCGCCTCGGGCCTCATCGTCTACCTGGCCCGATCCCGCGGCGTGCGGTGGCTGCTCATAGCTGTGGTCGTCGGCGCGGCCGTCGCCCTGCGGCTGTCCCCGCTCCCGGAGGCGATGGCCGTCTGGCTCCTCGGCGTGCTCGCCGGGTCGTTCCTCGCACGCCCGGAGTGGCCGTGGATGCGCTCCGAGGCGGAGCGGCAGCGGGAGCGCCAGCCGCGACCGCTCGCGAGCATCCGGCCGTGGTCGGGATCCGGCCTCACGGCGTCGCTGACCGAGGTGCCGATCGGGCGGCGCGGCGCGACCGAGACCGGCGTGCTCCTCCAGGCGGGCGAGGTGACGTCGCGCGTCCGCGTGGACGAGCTGCACCGGCTCGTGACCGGCAGGTCGGGCATCGCGGAGTCGGTGGACTCCGACGACTCCGACACCTCGGGCCGCACCGTCTACCTCACGCGCGTCGACACGTCGTCGCCGGACTCGATCGTGGGGGAGGTCCTGGTCGGGCTCCCGGGCGACGCCCTGGCGTTCCTGCGCATCACGGATCCGATGCCCGCGGGACCCACGGCCGTGCTCGCCGGCGCCGACCTGGCCGCCTTCCGGGAGTGGGCGCTGACGGTGCCCGCTCCCTGAGTCGCCGGGCGCGCCCTCAGAGGAGTCCCGCGACGGCGCCGGCGACCACGTGCGGGTCCGTGATCGGGACCATGTGCTCCGACCGCGGGGCCGGGATCCACGCGCCCTGCTCGGCCGCCGCCGCCGACGCGCGGTGGGCGCGCACGAGGTCGCGCCGCTGGCCGCGGGTGAGCGCGCTCGAGGTCGTGCCCGAGATGACGCGCACGGGGATGCCCGGGAGCGCGGCCGCCGAGCCGAGGATCCCCGCGATGCCGGCGAGGCCCGGCAGCAGGTGCCGCTGCTCGGCCGCCGTGGCGCGGGCGGCCCGCACGGAGCCCGCGGCCTCGGCGGCGGCCGCGAGGAGAGGATCCGGCAGCCCCGCGAGC
>NZ_QWGT01000229.1 GCF_003576405.1 Clavibacter lycopersici | reverse complement strand
CGGATCCCGGGCGCGGGGCCGCCGCCGCCGTGCGGGCGGCCGCCGGCGCCGCCTTCCGCCGGGCGCGCCGCACGCCGGCCGCGCTGCCGGGCCCGGTCGTCCCCGGATCCACCTGCAGGATGCCGCGCACGCGCGTCGGGTCGTCGTCCTCGTCGACGCCCGCCGCCACCGCGGACGCCCACTCCTCGCTCGCCACCTCGAGCGGCGTCTGCGCGAGCCGCAGCTCCGCCTCCACCGCCTGCAGCTCGCGCACGAACGCGAGCGCCGACTCGGGCCGGGCCTCCGGCTGCCGCGACATCGCGCGGCGGAGCACCAGCTCGAGCCGCTCGGGCACGTCGGGGCGCCCGGTCGGCAGCGGCCGGGCCTTCTGGATCCGGGCCACGAGGTCCGCGGGCGCGTTCTGCCCGCCCGGCACCTCGAACGGGCTCCGCCCGGCGAGCAGCGAGTACACGGTGGCCGCGAGCGACCACACCTCGCTCCGCACGGTGCCGGGGCTCTCGTCGGCGAGCACCTCGGGCGCCGACCACGGGATCGACAGGCCCACCGAGTCGGTCGCGGCGGCGTCCTCGAGCGTCGAGGCGATGCCGAAGTCGCTGAGCACGGGATGCCCGAACGCGGTCGTGAGGATGTTCGCGGGCTTGATGTCGCGGTGCAGCACGCCCGCGCGGTGGGCGGTCTCCACGGCGCTCGCGATGCGGATCCCGACGCGCAGCACCTCGGCGACGCCCAGCGGCTCGCGCCGGTACCGGTCGCTGAGGCTCGACGAGCACAGCTCCATCACCAGGTACGGCCGGCCGTCGGCCGCGACCGACGCCTGGTGCACCGTGAGCACCGACGGATGCGCGCTCAGCTGCGCCATGAGGTCGGCCTCCGCGCGGAACATGGCGCGGAGGCGCTCGGTCACGATCTCCGCGAGCATCACCTTCACGGCGACCTGGCGGCGCGGCATGTCCTGCTCGTAGAGGAACACGTCGGCGAAGCCGCCGGATCCGAGGACCGTCACGTAGGTGAAGCCCGGGAGCACCGGCGGGGAGGACGGCAGGCGTCTGGCCATGGCCCCCTCTTCGGGTGTGGACCGACGGCAGGGGCTGTTGCGGGCGGCGGATGGATCTCTCGCTGTGAGACGAGTCTAGGTCGCCGATCCGCACGGGTACACGGGTCGAGGGCCCACGGACGCCCCCTCTTCGGGAGCGGGGATGACGCCGGCGCGACCGCCGCGTGACCCGCCCCGAGGGGCGTCGCGCGGCGGCCGGACCGGGCCGCGAGGGGAGGGCGCGGTCAGTCGCGCGGCGGCAGGTCGCGCGCCGGCTGCCCGATGTACAGCTGCTGCGGACGGCCGATCTTCGTGGCCTGGTCCTCGTTCATCTCGCGCCAGTGCGCGATCCAGCCGGGCAGGCGCCCGATCGTGAACAGCGCCGTGAACATGCGCGTCGGGAAGCCCATCGCCTTGTAGATCACGCCCGTGTAGAAGTCCACGTTCGGGTAGAGCTTCCGCTCGATGAAGTAGTCGTCCGCGAGGGCGACCTGCTCGAGCTCCTTCGCGATGTCGAGCAGCGGGTCCTGGATCCCGAGGGCCTCCAGCACCTCGTCGGCGCTCTCCTTCACGAGGCGCGCGCGCGGGTCGAAGTTCTTGTAGACGCGGTGCCCGAAGCCCATGAGGCGGACGCCGTCCTCCTTGTTCTTCACGCGCTCCACGTAGCGGTCGACGCCCTCGCCGGAGTCGCGGATGCGGCCGAGCATCGAGAGCACGGCCTCGTTCGCGCCGCCATGCAGCGGGCCGAACAGCGCGCCGATGCCCGCCGAGACCGAGGAGAACATGTTCGCCTCGGTGGATCCGACGAGCCGCACGGTCGACGTCGACGCGTTCTGCTCGTGGTCCTCGTGCAGGATCAGCAGGCGCTCGAGCGCGCGGCTGACCACCGGGTCCACCTCGTAGGGCTCGGCGTTGTTGCCGAAGTTGAGGCGGAGGAAGTTGTCGACGAAGCCGAGCGAGTTGTCCGGGTAGAGGAACGCCTGGCCGAGGCTCTTCTTGTGCGCGTACGCCGCGATGACCGGCAGCTTCGCCAGCAGGCGCAGCGTCGAGATCTCGACCTGCTCCGGGTCGTGGACGCTCAGCGAGTCCTCGTAGTAGGTGGAGAGCGCGGAGACGGCGCTCGAGAGCACCGACATGGGGTGCGCGTTGGTGGGCAGGGCGCGGAACAGGCCCTTGAAGTCCTCGTGCAGGAGCGTGTGCCGGCGGATGTCCTCCTCGAACCCGCCCAGCTCGTCGCTCGTGGGGAGCTCGCCGTGGATGAGGAGCCACGCCACCTCGAGGTAGCTCGACTGGCGCGCGAGCTGCTCGATCGGGTAGCCGCGGTAGCGGAGGATCCCCTGCTCGCCGTCGATGTACGTGATCGCCGAGCGGGTCGACGCGGTGTTGACGAAGCCGTTGTCGAGCGTCGTGAGCCCGGTCTTCCTCGTGAGCGTCGAGATGTCGATGCTGGACGCGCCGTCGACCGCGGGGAGGATGGGGAACTCCACCCGGCCTCCCGGATACGTCAGGGTCGCCGTGGGCTTGTCGTCCGCCTGCTGCCCGCCATCGGTCACGGCGCCTCCTCGAGTCTGGGTGGATGGCCCGGGGGGATGCGCGCCGCGGGCGCTCCTGGCGCCGTCGCGGCATCGGATCCCGAGCCGACTACAGCCTAAAGGGCCGACCGGGACACTGTCGCCTCCACCAGCATCCGGCCGGATCCGTTGGAGGTCGTGCTACGCCGGGGCGGCGGCGCGGAGCCGGGAGGCCGCCTCGGCGATGCGCTCGTCCGTCGCCGTGAGCGACAGGCGCACGTGCGCGGGCGACGCGTCGCCGTAGAACGGGCCGGGTCCCGCGAGGATCCCGAGGTCGGCGAGCTGGGCGATCCCCTCCCAGGCGTCCTGCCCGCGGGTCGCCCAGAGGTAGAGGCCGGCCTCGCTCGAGTCGATGCGCCAGCCGGCGTCCTCCAGCGCGGGGCGCAGCGCGTCGCGCCGGGCGCGGTACAGCTCGCGCTGGACGCGCACGTGCTCGTCGTCGCCGAGCGCCACGGTCATGGCGTGCTGCAGCGGCGCGGGCGGGAGCAGCCCCGCGTGCTTGCGGACGCGGATCAGCCGGGCGATGAGCTCACGGTCCCCCGCGACGAGCGCGGCCCGGTAGCCCGCGAGGTTGGACTGCTTGCTGAGCGAGTACAGCGCGAGGACGCCGGAGTGGTCGTCGCCGACGACGCGCGCGTCGAGGATGGAGGGCGTCGGGCCCTCGGCCCACTCCCCCTCCCAGCCGAGCTCCGCGTAGCACTCGTCGCTCGCGATCACGGCGCCCAGCTCGCGTGCCCGGGCGACGGCGGCGCGCAGCTCCTCGACGCCGAGGACGCGGCCGTCCGGGTTGCCGGGCGAGTTGAGCCACACGAGCCGCGTGGACGCCGGCCAGTCGGCCGGGTCGTCGGCCGGCACGGAGTCGGCGCCCGCGAGGGCCGCGCCGATCGCGTAGGTCGGGTAGGAGACGGTCGGGTGCACGACGGCGTCGCCCTCGCCGAGCCCGAGCATGAACGGCAGCCAGGCCACCATCTCCTTGGACCCGATGGTCGGCAGCACCTGGTCGGTGCCGAGCGTCGCGTTCCGGCGGCGCGCGTGCCAGTCGACCATCGCCTGCCGGAGCTCGGGCGTGCCGACCGTGGTCGGGTAGGCGTGCGCGTCGGTCGCCCAGGCCAGCGCGTCGCGGATGAGCGTCGGCGTCGGATCCACGGGCGACCCGATGCTCAGGTCGACGATGCCGCCCGGGTGGCGCCCCGCCCGCTCGGCGTACGGGGCCATCTGGTCCCAGGGGTAGTCGGGGAGCTCGCCGAGGGCCACGCGCGTCAGCCGTTCTGGAGCGGGAGCGCGGCGATGACGGGGTGGTCGCCCGCGGTGACGCCGACCTTGGTCGCGCCGCCCGGGGATCCCATCTCGGCGAAGAACTCGACGTTGGCCGTGTAGTAGTCCGACCACTTCTCGGGCAGGTCGTCCTCGTAGTAGATCGCCTCGACCGGGCACACCGGCTCGCAGGCGCCGCAGTCCACGCACTCGTCCGGGTGGATGTAGAGCGACCGCTCGCCCTCGTAGATGCAGTCCACCGGGCACTCGTCGATGCACGCGCGGTCCTTCACGTCGACACAGGGCAGGGCGATGACGTAGGTCACTTCGGGCGGGTCCTTCCGGGAGCGGTGCGGCCCGACGAGTCTACGCGGCGCGCGAGCCCGTCCCGGCCGGGGCCGGGGCGTCGGATCCCGCCGGCGCGCTCGTGCTGCCGGACGACGACGTCGACCTCGCCGTGGACGCGTCCGAGGTGCTCGACGCCA
>NZ_QWGT01000228.1 GCF_003576405.1 Clavibacter lycopersici | reverse complement strand
CGAGCGTGCCGCGGGCGGCCGCCGCGGCCGAGGCGTCCGCGATGCGGCCCACCGTCTCGGCGGCGTCCCCGGCCGTGCGCACCAGCTCGACGAGCGGGGCGACCGAGTCGAGGGATCCGTCGAAGAGGTCGAGCGCGCCGTCGGTGAACGCGAGGAGGCGGTCGCCGGGGCGCAGCTCCCCCGTCGCCGCCGACCACGAGGCATCCGGCACGACGCCGAGCGGCAGGCCGAGCGCCGGCAGCATCTCGTGGGCGCCGTCCGCCCGCAGCAGCACCGTGAGGCCGTGGCCGCCGTCGGCGTACGCGAAGCGGCCGGTGGATCCGTCGATGCGGCAGTGCAGGAACGTCGCGAACGTCTCGGTCGCGTCGAGGTCGGACTGGAGCTGCGCCTGCACCGCGGTGACGGTGCGCGCGGCGTCCGGCCCGCGGTGCGCCTGGAAGCCCGAGCGCACGGCCGAGGCGAGGATCGCAGCGCCCGCGCCCTTGCCCATCACGTCGGCCATGGTCACGTGCAGCCCGTCGGCGTCCTCGCCCCAGGAGTAGAAGTCGCCGCCCACGCCGCGGGCCGGGATGCTGATGCCGGCGAGGTCGAAGTCGGGCCAGAGCGGCCGGTCGACGGGCAGGAGCCGGCGCTGGATGTCGCCCGCGATCTCCTCGTCCCGGGTGTCGCGGAGCTCGCGCTCCACCCAGGCGCCCATCTCGTCGAGCAGCTTCTCCTGCGCGGGCGCGAGGTCGCGCGGCTCGGTGTCGACCAGGCAGAGGGTGCCGACGGTCTGGCCGCCGGAGAGGAGCGGGCGGCCCGCGTAGAAGCGGATGTGGCGGGGCCCGGTGACCGTGGTGCGGTCGGCGAAGCGCGCGTCCTGCGTCGCGTCCGGCACCACGAGGATCTCGGGGCCGCGGATCGTGACGTCGCAGAACGACTGCGTGCGGTCCGAGAGCAGCGAGACGCCAGCGGGCTGCGGCGACTTGGTGAACTGCTCGGCCTCGCCCACCAGGTTGATCTCGGCGACGGGCACGTCGAAGAGCTCGCGCGCGATGCGGGTGACGCGGTCGAAGCGCTCCTCCGCGGTGGATCCGACGAGCCGCAGGTCGTGCACGGCGCGCAGCCGGGCCTCCTCGGCGGCGCCGTGCAGCGGGACGGCGTCGCGGGTGGCGCGACCCGCGGGATCCGAGCCGCCCTGGCGCGCGACGGGTTCCTGCATGGCCATGTGTCCCCCTGGTGCATCCGGTGCCGGTCGCGCCGGGCGGGGTGCCGCCCGCCGCACGATCCCCCCGGACCGCGGCGCCTCCATCGAGTGTATGCGCTGGTGTTCGGAGCCCTCCCCGGCGGGGGCGGGTGCCGCGTCACGCCTCGCGGCGCAGCACCACCACGGTCACGTCGTCGGGGTTCGCCTGGCCGGCGGCGAGCGCCGTGATCCGCTCCACCAGCTCGTCGGCCGACGCGGACGCGCGCGCGAGCTCGGCCACCCGGTCGACCGCGCGGAGGGTGCCGTCGTAGAGGTCGAGGACGCCGTCGCTGAAGGTGACGATGAGGTCGCCGGGGCCGAGCGGCACCTCGTGCGTGGTCCAGCCGGCGCCCCCCGGCACGCCCACCGGCAGGTCGGTGGACTCGAGCCGCTCGTGGGTTCCGTCGGCGCGCACCAGCGCGGAGAGGCCGTGGCCCGCGTCGGCGTAGAGGACGGTGTGGTCCTCGGCGCGCACGCGCGCGTGGAAGACGGTCGCGAACGACGCGGCCTCGCTGAGCTCCGCGGTGAAGCAGTCGGCGGTGCGCTCGATCGCGGCGACCGGATCCGGCACGTTCTTGGCGCTGCGCACGACCGCGCGGGCGGTGGCCGCGATGATCCCCGCGCCGACGCCCTTGCCCATCACGTCGCCCAGCGTGAACGCGAGGCCCTCGCGCACCGGGTACCAGTCGAAGAAGTCGCCGCCGACGGCTTTGGACGGGAGGCACGCGCCCGCGACCTGGTAGCCCGGGAGCGGCACGGTCGTCTTCGGCAGGAGCGCCTGCTGCACGACGGACGCCCGGGTCAGCTCCTCCTCGCTCACCCGCTCCCGGTCGCGCGACGCCTCGAGGCTGAACCGCGTGCGCCGGGACAGCTCGTTGACCACGAGCGCGGCGACCGCGAAGGCCAGGGCGCTGAAGAACCCGCGCCACAGCTCGTTGGCGTTCTGCGAGCCGAGGTCGAGGAGGAGCGGCAGCCCGAGGGTCACGTAGACGCCGACGAACGCGACGAGCACGTTCCACCTGCTCGGGTTGAGGCTGAACCAGATGACCGGGAGGATCACCAGGGATCCGAACACGGACGCGTTCTCGCCGGTCCCGATCCGCAGCAGGCCGACGGCGAGGAAGTCGATCGCGGGCACGACGACGGCGAAGCGCGCGAGGTCGCGGCGCAGGGTGACGACGACGGCGAGCACGGTGCCGACCACGAGGATCCCGCAGGACACGAGGAGCGCGCGCGGCGCCGTGACCCCGAGCGTGGGCACGGCCAGGCTCGCGAGCACCGCGAGGACGAAGAGCACCAGCATCGGCAGCTGCTTGAGCACGGGGGTGGGGCCGGAGGTGCCGACGGATCCCGCCCGGGCGGCGGACTCGGGGATCCAGGCGACGCGGCCGACCCACCGCGGCAGCGGGAGCGCGGCGAGCCGTGGTGCCCGCGCGGGCGAGGTCATCAGGACGCCTCGGGCTCGATCCGGGTCCGGCGGACGCTCCACACGTTCTCGCCGCCGACCCGCTCGTAGGTCAGCTCGTCGCAGAGCATCTGCACCATCGCGAGGCCGCGGCCCGACTCGGCGTCGACGCCGGGCATCTCGCGGGGGGCGAGGCGGAAGTCGCCGGGCTCGGATCCGTCGCGCAGCCGCGCGCTCATCACGCCGTCGTCGACCGTGACGCTCACGACGCACGAGACGCCCTGGCCGTGGTCGGCGTGCTCGATCACGTTCGACGCGAGCTCCACGAGCGCCGTCTCGAACGCCATGCGGTCGAGGTCGCCCACGTCGGGGCGCGCGTCCCAGAGGTCGGCGACGAGCTCGTGGACGGCGTCGACGTCGTCGGGCGGGGACTGGAGCGTGAGGCTGCGGGTGGTCTCAGTCACGGTAGGCCGCCTCGGCCGTCGGGGTGGAGATCAGCACCCGGTCGAGGTTGGAGAGCTGCAGCACCATCGCCACCTGCGGACCGGGCGCCGCGATGCGGAGGTCGCCGCCGGCGTCGCGCGCCGCGCGGAGGCCGGCGATGAGGGCGCCGAGGCCGGAGGAGTCGATGAAGTCGACACCCGCGAGGTCGACGACGACCCGTTGGGGCGCGGGATCCAGCGCGTCGTGGATGGCTTGCCGGAGCTCGGGCGCCGCCGCCATGTTGAGCATCCCTGTGGCGGTGACGACGGTGACGTCGTCCTCGCGTCGTGCGGTGGCGGTCGTGAGCGCCATGCGTCCCCCTCGGGTGGTCCCTGCGCCGGCGACCGCATCCCCCGATGCAGCCGGCGGGCGGTGCCGGTCCCGCGCGGTCCCCCGCCCGGATCCCCTGCCTCCGCCGCGCTCATCCTCTCATCCAACGCCCGAGGAAATACGATGGATCCGGCGTCCCGTCGCATGTCCGCGTGGCGCATCCGACTCGCGAGGTCGGCCACGCCCGGTTACGGTGCGGCTGACCCGCACGCACGAGCACGGCCACACCGGCCGCACGAGGAGAGACCGTGTCGACCGCACCCGAGCACGTCCCGACCGAGCGCCGCATCACGCGGCTGGCGATCGAGACCTCCATCGGCCTGGCCTGGAACGCCGAGGGCGCGATCCGCGGGCTGCCGCCGCTCGCGTGGCAGCTCGGCGGGCCGTGGGAGGGGGTGCACTTCACGGGCGACGCCGACGCGTACGCGCCCGAGGTGCGGCGCGACGTCATCGAGTCGTGGATCGCGGGGCTCGGCCTCGCCGACGCCATCGACCTCACCGACGGCCCGCTCGCGCGCCGCGGCGACGACATGGTCTGGACGGGCGCGCTCGACGACGTCGTGTTCGAGCTGCGCTACCCGGCGGACTGCGCGGATCCCGCCGGCCCGGACGCCTAGCCCGCCGCGGCCGCCGGGGTGCCCGGCTCGCGCTCGCGCCACCCGGATCCGTCGCGCTCCAGCTCGATGAGCTGCCCGTTCGCCCACACGAGCGAGCGCGTGAGCGCGGGCGACCGCCCGAGCGCCGTGAGGTAGAGGACGCGCAGCAGGTAGCCGTGCGCGACCACGAGGGTGGTGCGCGGATCCGCCGCCACGTCGTCGAGGACCGCGCGCGCCCGCACGGCCGCCGCCGCCCACGTCTCGCCGCCCCCGGGTGCCGCGGGCTCGCCGTCCTCGCCCGTGAGCCAGGCCGCGA
>NZ_QWGT01000227.1 GCF_003576405.1 Clavibacter lycopersici | reverse complement strand
GACGCCGCGAAGGACATCGGCTCCGAGGCGGCCGACCGCGCGAAGGCCGCGGGCGCCGTGCTCGCCGACTCCGCGAAGGCGGACGCCGAGGGCACCCGCGAGGCAGCCGAGGAGCGCGACGCCGACGACGCCGCGGACTTCGACACCTACGCGGTGCCGGCCGGATCCGCGTCGCCCGAGGTGACCGTGATCGTGGGCGGGCACGGCGACGGCGCCACCCGCGTCGAGGTCGACGGCCCCGCGACCGTGGAGGTGCAGGGCGACCGCGTCGGGGTCGACGGTGCGGAGGCGGGCCGCGACGGCAGCGCGGACCGCGCCTAGCGATCGGCTCCGGGCGGCCCTCCGCTCGGGCGGCCTGCGCCGCTACCGGCCGATGCCCGCGAGCGAGCCGACGGTCTTCCCCGCGGGGTCCCCGATGAGGCAGTTCGCCGTCCGGTCGCCCGTGCTCCAGCTGCCGCTCGTGGGCTGGTAGGACCGGTAGTCGTAGATGGAGTCCTGGTAGTCGAAGTCGATGAAGGTCCCGAACGCGGATCCGCACAGGTCGTCGGCCCGGGAGCCCACCGCGTCGTCGCCCGGGAACGCGTCGCCCGCGATCGTCACGTTCGCGTAGACCTCGAAGTCGTGCGGCTCGGAGCAGGGCACCGTGCTCACGTCGCCCACCGGATCCGTGTCCTCGTCGCCCGCGGGCCGTGCGTCCGCGGGAGCGTCGTCGGAAGGGGCCGCCAGCGTCGCGTCGTCGAGGCAGTCGCCCTCGCGCAGCGTGAAGACGTCGGTCGTGCCGCCGGCGGTGATGGATCCGTCGTCGCCGCGCATCTCGGTGTGCGGCACGAGGTCGGCCAGCTGCTGCAGCGAGCACCCGCTGAGCGCCGCGGCGAGGAGGACGGCCGCGAGCGCGGTGGGCAGGATGCGGCGGGCGGCGACGGCCATGGGGGTCCTCGGGTTCGGGGAGCGGATCGCGCTCACCGTAGCGGCGCTCCTCGCCCGCGCGCGCGAGTTCCCGACGGTCGAGTCCTCGGCGCGCGGATCCGCGGCGTCAGTCGAAGCGCGCGCCACCCGGGCGGGGACGGCTCGCGGTCATGACCACGTAGACGATCTGCCCGAGGATCGGGATGAAGTTGATGAAGGTCCACGTGCCGCTGCGGTCGACGTCGTGCAGCCGTCGCCAGGAGACGGCCAGCGACGGGATGAACACCGCCAGCTGCACCACCGCCGAGATCCCGCTCCAGGGATCGGCGATGAAGACCGGGTTCAGCTGGCCGGGCAGGTCCCGGCCGCCCATGGTGAGGTCGCTCATCGTCCGCAGGATCGACGAGGCCACGAAGCCCGTGAGCACCCACCACCAGAACTCGCTGCGGCTCGCGCGCCCGCGGAACGTCGCGTACTTGAGGAAGAACCTCCGCATCGCCTCGTACCAGGACGCGCCGTACAGCGGCAGCTCGAGGGGCGGCGTGGATCCGGGCGTCGTCGCGGGGGTCATGCCTCGACCGTATCGGCGACGTGGCCGTCCGCACAGGACGGGGGCGCGGGAGCGGCCGGGCGGTCGTCGGGACAGCGGCCGGACCGGATCACACCGCCGCCAGCCCCAGCACCGCGAGCGCCCCGAACGCGACGCCCCAGACGGCGATCGCGATCGTCTCCCAGATGAGGACCGCGCGCGGGCGGGCGCCGAACGAGACCATCGCGGCCGACGTGAAGTGCGTCGGCAGCAGGAGGGGCCCGAGGAGGCTGACGCCCGGCACGCCGTAGCGGTCGAACGTCCGGCGGACCTTGGCGCGCCTCGGCGTCTCCTCCTTCGCGCTGTCCCGCGTGAGCCGGGTGCGCGTGCGCGACGCGACCAGCACGATCAGCGCCACGACCGCGGTGTTGCCCACCACGGCCGCGAGCACCGCGACCGCCACGTGCTGGCCGCTGAGGACCCCCAGCACGGCCGCGAGCTCGACCTCGAGGAACGGGATCATCGCGGTGACCATGATCCCGAACCACCGGAGCACCTCCGGCAGGCCGTCCGTGAAGTCCTGCAGCGCGTCGATCATCCCTTCAGCGCCTCCTTGAGCTTCACGCGGGATCCGGTGCGCAGCAGCGAGTTGCTGTAGATGCGGGACCCGAGGGCGACCACCACGGCGGTCGTCGCGATCAGCACGGCGAGCGACACGAGCGGCTCCCACCACTGGGCCTCGCCGAGGAACAGGCGCATCGGCATCCCGACCGGCGCCGAGAACGGCACGTACGACATGATCGTCATCACCACGGGGTTGTCGTTGAAGAAGATGACCGCGAAGTACGGGATCATCACGAGGTACGTGACCGGGGCCGTGACCGCGCCCACGTCCTCCTGGCGGGAGACGAGCGAGGCGGCGGCCGCGAAGAGCGACGCGAGCAGCACGAACCCGAACAGGAAGAACACGACGAACCAGATCACCGCGGGGCCGACGACCGCGAGGAGCGCCGTCTGCTCGGTCACCAGCAGCCCGACGCCCGTCATGAGGGCGATGAGCGCGATCTGCGTGAACGCCAGGATGCTGTTGCCGAGCACCTTGCCGGCGAGCAGCGCCCGCACGGGGATGGTCGACATGAGCAGCTCGACCACGCGCGTCTGCTTCTCCTCCACCACGCTCTGGGCGATGATCTGCCCGAACGTCAGCGCGGAGATGAAGAACACGAGGCCGAACGCGATCGCCACGAGGTAGGCGACGGCGGGGTTCGTGGTCGGCTCCTCCAGGAGCTCCACGCGCGGGGTGTCCGTGAGGGCGCTCACGACGCCGTCGGGCGCTGAGGTGTCGCCGATCACGAGGACGGCGCCGTCGGAGTCGGCCTGGGTGTCGGGGACGACCGCGGCCTCCACGTCGCCGTCGCGGACCATCGCCTGCGCGTCCTCGACGCTGTCGGCGGGCACGCCCTCGAGCGACTCGGCGGCGGACACGGCCTGTGACGCGGTGCCGACCACGGCCACGCGCGTGCGGTCGCCGTCGCCCGTGCCGCCGTTCGCGGCGAGGAAGCCGCTGACGACGATGGATGCGAGGATCCCGACGAGCAGGATCCCCGTGCTGATGAGGAACGACTTGCTGCGCAGGCGCATGCGCACCTCGCGGCCGGTCACGAGCATCGTGGACTGGGCGAACGTCGGGGCCGTGCCCTGTCGGCTGGCGGTGGTGGTGCTCACTGGACGACCTCCTGGAAGATCTCGCTGAGGGTGGGGCGGCGGCGCGTGAACCCGGTGACGGTTCCGCGGGAGACGGCCTCGGCGAGCACGCGCTGGCGCGCCTCCTCCTCGGCCTCGAAGAGCACGTAGCCGCCGTCGAACTCGACGACCTCGACGCCGGGCACGTCGCGCACCCAGCCGCCGTCGCCGTCGATCTGCAGCTCCGTGAGCGGGCGGCTGTGCTCGTCGCGCAGCTGCTCGCGGTCGCCCGACGCGCGGATCCGGCCCTCGGCGATGACGACCACGTCGTCGCAGAGGCGCTCCACGATGTCGAGCTGGTGGGAGGAGAACAGCACGGGCACGCCCTGCGCGGCCCGCTCGGTGAGGACGCCGAGGACCGTCTCGACGGCGATCGGGTCGAGGCCCGAGAACGGCTCGTCGAGCACGAGCACCTCGGGGTCGTGCACGAGGCTCGCGGCGATCTGCGCCCGCTGCTGGTTGCCGAGCGACAGCGACTCGATGGGGTCGTTCCGCCGCTCGCCGAGGCTGAGCCGCTCGAGCAGGCGCTCGGTGCTCGCGGTCGCGTCGGCGGCGCTCATGCCGTGCAGGCGGCCGAGGTACACGATCTGCTCCTGCAGCTTCATCTTCGGGTAGAGGCCGCGCTCCTCCGGCATGTAGCCGAAGGTGCGGCGGCTCGAGGTGCCGAGGTCGCGGCCGTCGAGCGACACGGTGCCGGAGTCGGCGGTGAGCACGCCGAGCATGATCCGCATGGTGGTGGTCTTGCCGGCGCCGTTGCCGCCGACGAAGCCGGTCAGCCTCCCCGGCCGCACGGTGAATGACACGTCGTCGAGGACGCGGCGGTCCCCGAACGAGCGCGTGACGTTCTGGACTTCGAGCACGAATGGCCTCCTCGGTGGGCGTGGGTGATCCGTGCTGCTCACGCTAGGTGCGGGGCTGCGCGGGGGAGTCCGCCATGAGGGGGAACCGGGTGGGGGACGGGGGCGCGCGGCGGGCGGACGGGGGCGCGCACGCGGGGGAGTGGGGCGCGGCCGGGCTCGATCCGCGGGGCCCGGCTCTCCTAGGGTCGGAGCATGCGGATC
Organism: Clavibacter lycopersici; assembly: GCF_003576405.1. GTDB lineage: Bacteria > Actinomycetota > Actinomycetes > Actinomycetales > Microbacteriaceae > Clavibacter > Clavibacter lycopersici. The sequence goes on along the minus strand of NZ_QWGT01000227.1, from coordinate 173 downwards.
ATCACCCTCGTCCAGGCGGTCGCCGACGGTGCCGCTGCGGCGGGGTGCGTGCTCTTCGCGCTGATCGCCACCGACGTCGGCACCCCGTCGCGGGCGCTGACCGGGCTCGCGCTGCTGGGCCTGTCGGCCGTGGTCCGGGTGGCGGCGGTCGCCTGGGCGCGACGCCTGCGGCC
>NZ_QWGT01000226.1 GCF_003576405.1 Clavibacter lycopersici | reverse complement strand
GGTCGACGGCGCCCCGACCGACCTCGCGGGCGCGGCGTCCGAGATCGCGACCGAGCCGGACCTCGCGGGCCTCGCCGCGGCCGCGTGCTCGGAGGCCACCGCGGATGCGTGGCTCGTGGGCGGCGCCACGACGACCGGCCGCACGACCTTCGTCGTGCTCGACAACCCGTCCGGCGTCTCCTCCACGGTCGACCTCGCCATCACGGGCGAGGAGGGGGCCGTCAGCGCCCCCGGTGCCAGCGGCATCTCGGTGCCCGCAGGCAGCCGCCGCGTGCTCAGCCTCGCCGGCCTCGCCCCCGACCTGTCGTCCCCGGCCGTGCACGTGCAGAGCCGCGGCGGCCAGGTCGTCGCGCGGCTCGAGCAGAGCACGGTGCGCGGGCTGCTCGCGGGAGGCGTCGACTGGATCAGCCCGGCCGCGGCTCCCGCCACCGCGCTCACCATGACGGGCCTCCGCATCGATTCCTCGTCCGCGCCCGTCGCGCCCGTCGAGGGCGAGGAGGCACCCGCCGACGGCGAGGGCGGATCCGCGCCCGGCGCGGGATCCGACCCCGGCACCGACCCCGACCGCGAGACGGCCGTGCGGATCGTGGTCCCCGGATCCGACGACGCCGACGTCAGCGTGAGCGTCGCCCCCGAGGACGGCACCGACGGCACGGGCACCACCTTCACGGTGCAGGCCGACGCGGGCCGCACCACCGACGTCCCCGTCTCCGACCTGCCCGACGGCCGCTACTCGGTCACGGTGCAGAGCTCGGTCCCCGTCACAGGGGCCGTGCGCAGCGTGTCCGGCGCGGCGGAGAGCGGTGCGACCGACTTCGCCTGGCTGCCGTCGGCTGAGGCGCTCACGCGCGACGCGCTCGTCTCGGTGCCCGCGGGCCCGGCGCCGCTGCTGCACCTGCGGAACGGCGGGGACGCGACCGCGGGCGTCACGGCGCGACCGACCGACGGATCCGCGCCCGTGAGGCTCGACGTGCCCGCGGGATCCGCGGCCTCCGTCGCCGTGACGGCGGGGACCACCTACCTGCTCGAGGGTGCGACGGGCCTCACGGCGACCGTCACGCTCGCCGAGCCCGGGCGATCCGCCGCGCTGCCCATCGTGCCGGTGCTGCCGGCCGCGGACCCGCTGCGCGTCCACCCCTGACGGCCGCCCGACCCGCGACGCGCGGTCGTCGCGCCTCTTCGCGGATCGCTGACGCCCGTTCGGGATCCGCCGCTAGTGCGGGTCGTACCTGTCGGGGGCGAGCTCCCACGGGTCCTTGCCGAGCAGCTCGGCGACCGCGCGGTACACGCAGCCCTCCACGAGCGCGCGCTGGTGGTACTCGTCGTCCTCGTGCAGGTGCGCGAGGCGCTCGATGGGGAGCCGGTAGAAGATGACGCGGCGCTCGTCGGCGAGGACGCTCCAGCGGTCGATGCCGTCCCGCTCGCTGTTCTCGGCGGGCAGCGCGGCGACCTCGAACGAGACGCGGTCGAGCTCGTCGGGCCAGAGGCCGCGGAGGTACTCGGCGGCGGATGCGATGGTCTGGTCGAAGACGTCGGCGCGCGTGCGCAGCACCGGCAGCTCCGGCCCGGTGACGGGGGAGCGGAGGCCGCGGCCGTGCCGATCCCGCCAGGAGCCCCGGATGGAGACGTGGCCTCCCCGGCGGCGCGATCGTGGCATGGCCCCATCGTACGGCCACGGGGTCGGCGGTAGTGTGGGCCCGACATGACGAACAGGCCCTGCTCCCGCGTCGGCTGCACCGGCGGCGCCACGACCACCCTCACCTACGTCTACGCGGACTCCATGGCCGTCCTCGGTCCCCTCAGCCACGACTCCGAGCCGCACAGCTACGACCTGTGCGACCGCCACGCGGCCCGGCTCTCGGCTCCGCAGGGCTGGCAGATCGTCCGGCACGGGGTCCTCGGTGAGGTAGGTTCCTGAGCATGACGACGACTGCCGCCGAGACGCTGACCGCCATCGTGAAGACCTATGACGTGCGAGGTCTCGTCGGGAGCCAGCTCACCGAGGAGCTGGTCACGGCCCTCGGCGCGGGCTTCGTCGACGAGCTGGGCGCCGCCGGCAGCGAGATCGTCGTCGGCCACGACATGCGCGACTCCTCCCCGTCCTTCGCGCAGGCCTTCGCCCAGGGCGCGACGGCCCGCGGCGCGGACGTGCTGCTCATCGGCCTCTGCTCCACGGACGAGACCTACTTCGCGTCCGGATCCCTCGACGCCCCCGCGGTCATGTTCACCGCGAGCCACAACCCGGCCACCTACAACGGCCTCAAGTTCTCCCGCGCGGGCGCCCAGGGCATCAGCCTCGACACCGGCCTCGCCGCCATCCGCGACCGCGCCATCGGCTTCCTCGCCGACGGCATCGCCGCGGTCGAGCCCGCCGGCCAGGTGCGCGAGCGCGACGTGCTCGCCGACTACGCGGGCTACCTCCGCCAGCTCGTCGACCTCTCCGGCATCCGCCCGCTGCGCGTCGTCGTCGACGCCGGCAACGGCATGGGCGGCATGACCGTGCCCGCCGTGCTCGGCACCGCGGCCGGCCTCCCCGAGCTGCCCATCGAGATCATCCCGCTGTACTTCGAGCTCGACGGCACCTTCCCGAACCACGAGGCGAACCCGCTGGAGCCCGCCAACCTGGTCGACCTGCAGAAGGCGGTCGTCGAGCACGGCGCCGACCTCGGCCTCGCCTTCGACGGCGACGCGGACCGCTGCTTCGTGGTGGACGAGAAGGGCCAGGCCGTCACGCCCAGCGCCGTCGCCGCCATCGTCGCGCTCCGCGAGATCTCCCGCGTGAAGGCGCAGACGCCTGGCGACGAGGTCACCGTGCTGCACAACCTCATCACCTCGCGCATCGTGCCCGAGACGATCGAGGCGGCGGGGGCCACGGCGGTCCGCACGCGCGTCGGCCACTCGCTCATCAAGGACCAGATGGCCGCCACCGGTGCGGTCTTCGGCGGCGAGCACTCCGCGCACTACTACTTCCGCGACTTCTGGGGCGCCGACAACGGCATGCTCGCCGCGATGCACCTGCTCGCCGAGTTCGGTCAGACGGACGGCCTCATGTCCGACCTCTCGGCGCGCTACACGCCGTACGCGCTGTCGGGCGAGATCAACAGCACGGTCGACGACGTGCCCGCCGCCTACGAGCGCATCGTCGAGGCCTTCCGCGGTCGCGGCGAGTTCGACGAGCTCGACGGCCTCACGGTCGACGGCCCGGTCGGCGACGACGGCGCGTTCTGGTGGTTCAGCGTCCGCCCGTCGAACACCGAGCCGCTGCTGCGCCTGAACGTCGAGGCGTCCACGGAGGAGAGGATGGCCGCCCTCCGCGACGAGCTCCTGGGGCTGATCCGCGGGGCCTGATCCTCCGCCCGCACGACCGACGACGCCGCGTCCCTCCTCGAGGGGCGCGGCGTCGTCGTGTCCCGGGCGGGCGTGGGGCGGATACCCCCTGGGGGTTCCCATCCATACCCCTAGGGGGTACCATCGAGGGGAACGGGAGGTGGCCGCCATGGTCGGGTACAGCGAGGGCAAGGACGACATCCTCAAGCGGCTGCGTCGCGCGGAGGGCCAGGTGCGCGGCATCGAGCGCATGGTCGAGTCCGACACGTACTGCATCGACGTGCTCACGCAGGTCTCGGCCGTCACGCGCGCCATGGAGACCGTCGCCCTCAAGCTGCTCGACGACCACCTCGCGCACTGCCTCGCGGAGGCCGCCCGCGAGGGCGGCCAGGTCGCGGACGACAAGGTGCGCGAGGCCTCCGCGGCCATCGCTCGGCTCGTCCGCTCCTGATCCACCGGCACCCATCGACATCGCACGACACGAAGGAGACCCCATGACCACCACGACCTTCCCCGTCACCGGAATGACCTGCGCGCACTGCGTCGCGAGCGTCACCGAGGAGGTCGGCGAGCTGCCGGGCGTCGCGTCCGTGGCCGTCGACCTCGTCGTCGGCGGCGCGTCCACCGTGACCGTCGAGAGCGACGAGCCGCTCGACCCCGCCGCCGTGCGCGCCGCGGTCGACGAGGCCGGGTACGTCGCGGGGCTCTGACATGTCCGACCCCGCATCCGGATCCGCTCCTGCAGCCGATGCCGCCGCGTCCGCGCCCGAGGAGGGCGCCGTGCTGACGCGCGTGGACCTCGACGTGCAGGGCATGACGTGCGCGTCGTGCGCGATGCGCATCGAGCGGAAGCTCGGGCGGATGCCCGGGGTCGAGGCCGCCGTCAACTACGCCACGCACCGGGCGCGCGTGCAGCTGCCCGCGGGCACGAGCGTCGAGGACGCCATCCGCACCATCGAGCGGACGGGGTACCGCGCGTCCGAGCGCGCCGGGTGGGGCAGCGCGCCGGCCGGCGACGCGGCCTCCGTCCCTGTCGTCGCCGCTCCCGCCTCTCCCGCCGCTCCCGCCGCTCCCGCGGTGGAGCGCGAGCCCGACGAGGCCGAGGATCCCGCGCCCGCGGATCGCGC
>NZ_QWGT01000225.1 GCF_003576405.1 Clavibacter lycopersici | reverse complement strand
GAGCGCGCGCGGCGCGGACGCGGCGGCCGCGAGGCCCTGCGGCGCGACCGCCCGGAGCAGCGACAGGGCCGCGTAGCCGGCGAGGAACGCGGCGCCGAGGATGCGGATGACGACGATCGCGACGGGTGCCGCCTCGATCAGGGCGCCGATGCCGGCGACGCCCAGGCCGATGAGGATCACGTCGGAGACCGCGCAGATGAGGACCACGACGAGCACGTGCTCGCGCCGGGTGCCCTGCCGGAGGATGAAGGCGTTCTGCGCGCCGATGGCGGCGATGAGCGAGAAGCCGAGTCCGAAGCCGGAGAGCGCGTGCGCGAGCGGGTGCATGGCCACCACGCTAGGCACCGGTGGCGCATCAGACCAGCTCATCTTCCTGCTGCACCGTTAGCATCGCTGATGATGGACATCCGCACCGAGCACCTGCGCACCCTGGCCGCCGTCATCGACACCGGCACGCTCGACGCGGCCGCACGCGTGCTCCGCCTGACGCCCTCCGCGGTGAGCCAGCGGATCACGGCGCTCGAGCGGAGCGCGGGCCGCGTGCTCCTCCGCCGTACCCGCCCGGCGACCACCACGGAGGCGGGCGACGCCGTGCTGCGCCACGCGCGGCAGGTGCTGCTGCTCGAACGCGACCTGGACGGGCTGCTCGGCGTGGGCGACGCCGACGCTCCGCGGGCGGGCACGGCGGCGGTGCCGGTGGTCGTGAACGGCGACTCGCTCGCGTCGTGGCTGCTGCCGGCGTTCGCCGCTCTGGCCGCCGAGACCGGACAGGCCGTGGAGGTGCTGCGCGAGGACGAGCACCACTCGCTCGACCTGCTGCGCGACGGAACCGCGATGGCCGCCGTCACGAGCGTCAAGGACCCCGTGCAGGGCTGCACCTCGGAGCGGCTCGGCCGGATGCGGTACCGCGCCCTCGCCACGCCCGCCTACGTCGCCGCGCACCTGCCCGACGGGCCCACGCCGGGCGCGCTCGCCGTGGCGCCGCTCGTGATGTACGACCGCAAGGACGAGATGCAGGACCGCTGGCTCCGCGGCCGCCGCTCGCCTGCGGGGCAGCCGCGCCACTACGTCCCGTCGTCGGCGGAGTTCGTCACGGCCGTGACGCTCGGCATGGGCTGGGGCATGCTGCCGGACCTGCAGAGCGAGGAGCTCGTCGCGTCGGGGGCGCTCGTGCCGCTCGACGCGGGATCCCACGTGGACGTGGCCCTGCACTGGCAGCGCTGGAGCGTCGACTCCCCCGTGCTCGCCGACCTCACCCGGCACGTGCGCGCCGCGGCCGCCTCGCTCCGGTAGGGAGCGGGCGGCCGCGGGTCGCGCCGGGGAGACCGCGTCAGCGCCGGAGCGCCGCCCGGGCCATCCGGTTGCCGGCGAACTGCACCACCTGCACGAGCACGATGATGATGATCACGGCCGCCCACGTGACCACCGGCTCGAACTGCCGGTACCCGTAGACGATCGCGAAGTTGCCGAGGCCGCCCGCGCCGATCGCCCCCGCCACCGCGGTCATGTCCACGATGCCGACGAAGATGAAGGTGTAGCCGAGGATCAGCGGGCCGAGCGCCTCCGGGATCAGCAGGGTGAAGATGATCCGCACCGGGCTCGCGCCCACGGACCGGGCCGCCTCGATCACGCCCGGCTGCACCGTGAGCAGGTTCTGCTCGACGATGCGGCTGATCGCGAAGGACGCCCCGAGCGACAGCGTGAAGATGACCGCCGGCTGCCCGATGCCGCTGCCCGTGACCAGGCGCGCGAGGGGCTGCACGGCGAACAGGAAGATCACGAACGGGATCGGCCGGAAGGTGTTGACCACCAGGTTGAGCACCGCGAACAGGGACCGGTTCGGGAGCAGGCTGCCGGCGCGCGTGAGGTAGAGGCCGAGGCCCATGACCAGGCCGCCGACCCCGCCGAACAGCAGGGTGAGCAGCACCATCACGAGGGTCTCGACCGTCGACCGGCCGAGGAGCGGCAGGAGCGGGGTGAGCACGTCCATCTCAGACCACCTCCGTCACGGTGACGCCGGCGCGGTCGGCCGCGAGCACCTCGTCGATGCGCGCGGCGTCGCCGCCGAGCGCGAGGGTCAGGTTGCCGAACGTGCGGCCCTGGATGTCGGTGATCCCGCCGTGCACGACCTCGAACGCGATGCCCGCGGCGGCGAGCGCCTGGAAGACCTCGGACTGCGTCGCGCCGCCGTCCGCGAAGGACAGCGTGACCAGGCGGCCGGGGTGACGGCGGCGGAGGCGCTGCACCTCTTGCGGCTCGGGCACGCCCGCGACGACCGTGGAGACGAAGCGGCGCGCGGCGTCGCTCGTGGGGCGGGAGAACACGTCGAAGACCTCGCCCTGCTCGATGACGCGGCCGGAGTCCATGACCGCCACGCGGTGCGCGATGGACTTGATGACCTCCATCTCGTGCGTGATGACGACGATGGTGACGCCGAGCTCCTCGTTGACCCGGCGCAGCAGCGCGAGGACCTCGCTCGTGGTCTCGGGATCCAACGCGCTCGTCGCCTCGTCGGCCAGGAGGATCGCGGGGCTCGTCGCGAGCGCGCGGGCGATGCCGACGCGCTGCTTCTGCCCGCCGGACAGCTCGTCGGGCCGGGCGTGCGCCTTGTCGGCGAGGCCGACGAAGTGCAGCAGGTCGCTGATCCGCCGCTGCTGCTGGTCCTTCGGCATGCCGGCGACGGTGAGCGGGTACGCGACGTTGCCCCACACGGTCTTCGAGGTGAAGAGGTTGAACTGCTGGAACACCATGCCGATGCCGAGGCGCAGCTTCCGCAGCTCGCGCTCGGGGAGGTCCTGGATCTCCCGCCCGTCGACCGCGACGATGCCGGCGGTCGGCCGCTCGAGCGCGTTCACGAGCCGCACCAGGGTGCTCTTGCCGGCACCCGAGTAGCCGATGATCCCGAACACCTCGCCGCGGCGGATGTCGAGGTCGACGTCCGCGAGGGCCTCGAGGGCCTGCTCGCCCTTGGCGCGCGGCGGGTACCGCTTGCCGACGCCGCGCAGGGTGACGTGCGGGGCGTCCGTCATCGAGCCGCCTTCTTCTCGGCGACGGCCTGCTCGGTGGTGGCGAGCAGGCTCTGCAGCTCGTCGGCGGGGGTCTTCAGCGGGATCGCGGTGCCGCCCGAGTTCTCGACCACCGCGTCGACCACGGCGGGGGTGTCCTCGAAGATCTGCGCGAGCTTCAGGTACGTCTCGTTCTCGGCGTCGTCGGCGCGGGCCGCGAAGACGTTGACGTAGGCGAGCGAGTTGGGGTCGCTGGGGTCGTCCTGCGCGATCGCGTCGTCGGCGGTGAGGCCGGCGTCGGTGACGTAGTCGTTGTTGATGATGACGGCGTCCGCGTCGGGCAGCGACGTGGCGGTGAGCGCGGCGTCCACCGTGGTGACGGTGACCTTCGACGCGGCCTGGTCCACGTCGTCGAGCGTGGAGACGCTGGATCCGCCGCCCTTCAGCGACACGAGGCCCGCCGACTGGAGCACGAGCAGGCTGCGGGCGAGGTTCGACTCGTCGTTCGGGACGACGACGGTGCCGCCCTGGGGGATCTCCTCCACCGAGCCGTGCTTCTGCGAGTACAGCGCGAGCGGGTAGATCGCGGTCGCGCCGATGGGCGTGAGGTCGTCGCCCGCACCCTCGTTGTACTGCGCGAGGTAGACGAGGTGCTGGAACTGGTTGAGGTCGATCTCGCCCTCGCTGAGCGCCGGGTTCACCTGCGGGTACTCGGTGAAGTCGACGATCTCCACGTCGATGCCCTGCTCCTTCGCCGCCTCGACGAAGAGCGGCCACTGCGGGTCGCTCGCGCCGACCACGCCGATGCGGACGGCCTTGCCGCCGCCCGAGAAGGCGCCCGTGGCGAAGAGGGCGGCCGCGACGATCGCGAGGACGACGACGACCGCGCCGATGATGAGGCCGAGGCGGTTCCTCCGCTTCGGGGCGTCGATCAGGGGTGCCTGCGTGGTCATGGTGATCCTCTCGGTGGTGCGGGGCCGGTGCTGTCCGGTGGGGTGCGACGGCGCGGGTGCGTGGATGCGGGGATGCGGATGCGCGCGCGGACGACGCGCGCCGGGCGTGCCGACGCGGTCGTGCGGACGCCCCTCGGCGGTCGGGACGCCTCCCGGGAGGCGTGCGCGCGACGATGGTCGCGCATGCGGTGCGGGACCACGGCGACGGCCGGTGGCCGCGTCCCTGCAGCACCTCGACGCTAGGCCGCGCCGAGGGCGAAGTCGAACCGGGCCGTAACACGGGGACACCCCGCACGGGCCGTGCGGATGTGGCAGGGTCGGCCACGGAGGTGCCCATGCCCGAGGACGACGACGTCTCCGCGCTCCCCCTCGACGAGCTGCGCCGCCGCGTGTACGCGCAGGGGGCCGACGCGAGCGACGAGCGGTGGATCCGCGCGGCCGCCGAGCTCGCCCGGCGCGAGCGCACGTCCCGGCCCGCTCAGGCCGGCGATGCCGACAGGGACGCCGACGGGGGCACC
>NZ_QWGT01000224.1 GCF_003576405.1 Clavibacter lycopersici | reverse complement strand
CCCCCGGGATCCGCGCGGGGCGAGGTCCGACGCGCGCCCCGCGACCGCGCCGAGCGCCCGCTCGAGCGGGCCGCGCCCGAGGATCCGCGTCCACAGCAGGCACAGCACGACCGTCACGACGACGAACGCCAGGTACGCCCCGTCGTCCGCGATGAGGTCGCCCTCCGGCGCGACCAGGTCGATGACCACGATGTGCACCGCGTACACGGTGAGCGCGAGCTGCCCCACCGCCTCGAGCGGCACGAGCGCAGCCGGCAGGAGCGCGGCGATGCGCAGGCACAGGCCGATCACGGCGACGGCGAACCCGCCGGATCCCACGACCTCGAACGGCGACCCCTCGTGCGGCGTCGTCGAGAGGATGAACTCCCACCCGGGCGGCGGCGCGGGCAGCGCGGCCTCCAGGAGCGCCGAGCCGCCGTACGCGAGCACGGCGAGGCCGGCGCCCACCGTCACGAGCAGCAGCTGCACGCGCGCGGAGCCGAGCGCGAGCCGGCCGATCCCGAGGCCCGCGATCGCGAACGCCACCCAGGTGAGCGCCGGGTAGTGGCCGGTGACGACGAGGATCACGAACGGGTCGGGCCGCATCAGCGCGGCGTCGAAGTGGATGGCGAGCGCGGTCGTGGCCACGGGCAGGGCGACGGCGGCGACCGCCGCGAGCGCCAGCAGCCGCGACGCACGCCAGCGCAGGAGCGGCAGCACGGCGACGAACAGCACGGCGTAGACCTCGAGGATCACGGCGACGTAGGTCTCGAGCGACGCCAGCAGCCCGCCGAGGAGGAACACGCACGCGGCCCGCACGAGGATCCTCAGCCGCACGCGCGCGAGGTCGCTCCCGTCCACGGGCCGGTCGCGCCCGGACATGAGCGCGATGGACACGCCGGCCAGGGTCGCGAAGAGGATGGACGACCGGCCGTCGGTGATCGCGAGCCACGAGGCGGGGTCGTCGAGCTCGAGGGTGCGGGGCAGCGCGACGTGCGCGGCCATCATCCCGAGGACCGCGAGCCCGCGCGCGGCGTCGATCCCCCGGAGGCGGGCCGGGTCGCGGGCGGGGCTCATGGCCTCACCCTACCCAGCGTCCCCGCGCGGTCGACCGCCGTCAGTTCGTGAGGGCGGGCACCGTCCGCGGCTGCACGATCAGCCACATGGAGAGGATCGAGACGACCGCGCACGCGCCCATGACGGACGCCATCGGCACGCCCGACGTGATGCCGAGCACGCCCACGATGGGCGAGATCGCGCCGGCGAGGCCGAAGTTCACGGCACCGAGGAGGGATGCCGCCGTGCCCGCCTCGTGCCCGTGGTTCACGAGGCCCAGAACCTGCACGCAGGGGAAGCCGAATCCGCAGGCGAGGATGAAGAAGAACAGCGGGATCAGCGTGCCCAGGAGCCCGGCGTCGGTGAAGGTGCCGAGCAGCACGATCGTCGCGGACGACAGGAACTGCACCGTGACGACGCCCGCGAGGATCCACTGCGGCCCGATGACCTTGGTGAGCCGCGCCGCGATCTGGTTCCCGATCACGACCCCCAGCGAGTTGATCCCGAACAGGATCCCGAACTGCTGCGCGTCGAACCCGTACACGTCCTGGAACAGGAACGACGAGCTCGAGAGGTAGGAGAACAGCCCCGCGAACTGCATCCCGCCGATGAGCGCGACGCCGACGAACACGCGGTCGCCGAGCACCGAGCGGTAGCGGCGGAGCAGCGTGCCCTTCTCCTCGATGCGCACCCGGTCCTTGGGCAGCGTCTCGACGATGAAGAACGTCACCGCGATGACGACGAGGATCGCGTAGGCGGTGAGCGCGTAGAACACGCCGCGCCAGTCGACGAAGCGCAGCAGCTGCGAGCCGATCACGGGCGCGAGGATCGGCGCGAGGCCGGTCACGAGGGCGAGGCGCGAGAGCATGCGCACGAGCGGGCGGCCGCCGAAGAGGTCGCGCACCATGGCCATCGCGACGACGGCCCCACCCGCGGCGCCCGCGCCCTGGAGGATCCGGAACACGAGCAGCACCTCGACGTCGGGCGCGAGCGCGGCGCCGAGCGACGCGAGGATGTGCAGGCTCGTGGCGACGATGAGCGGCAGACGTCGGCCCACCCGGTCGCTCCACGGGCCGACCACGAGCTGGCCGAGCGCGAACCCGACGGTCGTGCCGGTGAGGGTCAGCTGGACGGCCGCGTCCGAGACGCCGAACTGGTCCTTGATGACCGGGAAGGCGGGCAGGTAGAGGTCGATCGTGAACGGCCCGAGGCCGACGAGGGCGCCCAGGACGATGATGTAGACGATGCGCTCCCGGCGGGAGAGCGCGTCGCCGGGGTGGAGGACGGCAGACGACACGGAGCGTTCCTTCGGGACGAGGGGGCGCGGGGCGCCGGAGGACGAGGGTGCGGCGTGGACCGCCTGGATGTCCAACGGGCGCGCGCCCGGCTTATTCCCAGCCGAGGGAATCCCACCGGATCCGCGCGTCGGCGCGAACCGTCAGGAGCGCAGCGCCGCCACGACGCGCTCCACGTCGTCCTCGTCGTTCCATACGTGGAAGGCGATGCGCGCGCGACCCGCGCGGCCCGAGGCGACGATCCCGGCGGCACCGAGGCGGGCGAGGTCGGCGCCGTCCGCGTCCGGCCACGTGACGATGGCCTGCCCGCGCGGCTCGATCCCGAGGCCCGCGCTCACCAGGTCGCCCAGCTCGACGTTCCTCCGGTGCACGGCGTCGAGGTCGAGGCGCGCGAACAGGGCGATCGCCGGGGCCGCGCCCACCCACGCGCCGAACGCGGGCGACACGTCGAAGGCGCGCGCGTCCTCGGCGAGCGCCATCGCGGGTCCGTAGCAGGACGCCCACACGTCGGCGCCCGCGTACCAGTTCGCCTGCACGGGCACGAGCGTCCGGCGGTAGCGGTCGGAGAGCGTGAGGAACGCGGCGCCGCGCGGCGCGCAGAGCCACTTGTACGCGTGGCAGGCGGTCGCGTCGAACTGGCTCGCGTCGATGGGCATGGCGCCCGCCGCCTGCGTGGTGTCGCAGAGCGTGAAGGCGTCGTGGATCCGCGCCGCCTCGCGGATGGCCGCGACGTCGGCGACCCGGCCGTCGGCGGACTGCACGAGCGAGAACGCGACGAGGTGCGTCCGCGGGCCGATCTCGGCCGCGAGCTCCTCGAGCGGCACGTGGCGGACGACCACGCCTCGCGCCTCGGCCACCACGAACGGGTAGGTGAGCGAGCTGAAGTCGCCCGTGACGCACAGCACCTCGGCGCCCGCGGGCACGGCGGCGGCCAGCACGCTGACGAAGGAGGCGGTCTGCGAGCCGACCGCCACGGATCCCACGTCGACGCCCACGAGCGACGCGTACGACGCGCGCACGCCCTCGACGACGCCGCCGTAGCCGTGGGCCGTGGATCCGCCGCCCGACCACGTGGCGAGGTCGGCGCGCAGCCGCTCGACCGTCTCGCGCGTGGGCAGGCCCATGGTGCAGGCGGAGAGGTAGCCGGGGCCGGCCTCGAACAGGTCGCGGAGGTCGGCGGGCAGCGGCGCGGACGCGGTGTCCGCGAGGGCGGCGGGGGCGGGGGTCGGGATCCGGGTCGGCATGCCTCCAGCGTGGCGAGAGCGGATCCATCGAGCAAGCCCCCGCCCGGCATGCGTCCCATAAGCGCGCGTTATGCTCCGCGCATGACGGATGCCCCGCCGACCTCGCGCGACCTCGACTCGGCCTCGCTCGCCGCGGTGCACGCCCTCGCCGCCCGCGGTTCGATCACGGCCGCGGCGGCCGCCCTCGGCATCAGCCAGCCCGCCCTGTCGCAGACGCTCCGCCGCCTGGAGGCGCGGATCGGCGTCCCCGTCACCGCGCGCGCGGGCCGCGGCGTCGTGCTCACGGAGGCCGGCCGCGTCCTCGCCCGGCACGGCGAGACCGTGGTGCACGCCATCGACCAGGCCGCCGACGAGCTCGACGACCTGCGCGGCCTCCGCGCCGGCACCGTGCGCGTCGCGGCCTTCCCGTCCGCGTCGTCGACGGTCGTGCCGCGGCTCCTCGGCGGCCTGGCCCGGGCCCATCCGGGCCTCGGCTTCGGCTACCTGGAGGCCGAGCCGCCCGAGGCCGTCGCGGCGGTGCGCGCCCGGGAGGCCGACGTCGCCGTCACCTTCGCCTACCCGGACGACCCCGACGACCCGGGCGCCGGATCCCTCGACGGCCTGGATTCGCGACCGCTCTGGCGCGAGACGCTCTGGGCCGTGCTCCCGGAGGCGCGGGCCCTCGGGCACCGGGGCCCGCTCGCGCTCCGCGACCTCGCGGACGACAGGTGGATCGCGGGCTGCGTCCGGTGCCGGCGCCACCTCGTGAGCGCCTGCGCCCGCAGCGGCTTCGCGCCGACGACGTCGTTCGAGACGGACAACGCGGCGGCGGCCGTCGGCATGGTCCACGCCGGGCTCGGGGTCGCGCTCCTGCCGTCGCTGGCCCTCGCGACCGCTCCCCTCCCCCGCGGCGTCGTCCGGCGCCGGATCTCGGGCGTCGGCGAGCGCGTGGTCCACGTCGTCACCGCGCCGGGCGGATCCGGCTCCACCGCCGT
>NZ_QWGT01000223.1 GCF_003576405.1 Clavibacter lycopersici | reverse complement strand
GGCCGGGTCCGCCGCCCGCTGATCCGCGACGACGGCCGCCTGCTCATCGTCGCCGCCGACCACCCCGCCCGCGGCGCGCTCGGCGTCGGCGACGACCCGATGGCGCTCGCCGACCGCTACGCCCTGCTCGAGGGGCTCGCCACCGCCCTCACGCGCGTCGGCGTCGACGGCGTGCTCGGCACCCCGGACATCGTCGACGACCTCGCGCTCCTCGGCCTCCTCGACGACAAGGTCGTGGTCGGATCCATGAACCGCGGCGGCCTGCGCGGCGCCGCCTTCGAGATGGACGACCGCTTCACCGCCTACGACGTCGCCGGGATCGTCCGCGACGGGCTCGACTTCGCGAAGACCCTCGTGCGCGTGAACCTCGGCGACGCCGGCACCGCCCGCACCCTGGAGGCCAACGCGCGCGCGGTCGACGACGCGGTGCGCGCCGGCCTGCCGATCATGCTGGAGCCGTTCATGAGCGCGTGGCACGAGGGCCGGATCGTCAACGACCTCACCGCCGACGCCGTCATCACCTCGATCGCCATCGCGTCCGGCCTCGGCTCCTCCTCCGCCCGCACGTGGATGAAGCTGCCCGTCGTCGACGACATGGCCCGCGTCATGGCCGCCACGACGCTGCCCACGCTGCTGCTCGGCGGGGATCCGCAGGGCGCGAGCGAGGACACCTGGGCCGGCTGGGAGCACGCGCTCGACCTGCCCGGGGTCCGCGGCCTCGTCGTCGGACGCACGCTCATCCACCCCGCCGACGGCGACGTCGCCCGCGCGGTCGACCAGGCCGTCGACCTCGTGCACGGCCGCACCCGCCCCTGACGCCCGCCACCCGCACGCCGCACCCCGCACGCCGACCGACGAAGGACACCATGACCGACACCGCCCCGCTCCCCGTCGTCCCGCACTGGATCGACGGCGCCCGCTCGCCCTCCACCTCCGGCCGCACCGCGCCCGTCTACGACCCGGCCCGCGGCGTCGTCACGAAGGAGGTCGCGCTCGCGGGAGCCGACGAGATCGATCGCGCGATCGCGTCGGCGCACGCCGCGTTCCCGGCCTGGCGCGACCTGTCGCTCGCCAAGCGGCAGGCGATCCTCTTCCGCTTCCGCGAGCTGCTCGAGGCCGAGAAGGGCGAGCTGGCGGAGATCATCACGTCGGAGCACGGCAAGGTCGTGAGCGACGCGCTCGGCGAGATCACCCGCGGGCAGGAGGTCGTGGAGTTCGCGACCGGCCTCGCGCACCACCTCAAGGGCGAGTACTCGGAGCAGGTGTCCACGGGCGTCGACGTGTACTCGACCAAGCAGCCGCTGGGCGTGGTCGGGATCATCTCTCCCTTCAACTTCCCGGCGATGGTGCCGATGTGGTTCTTCCCCATCGCGATCGCGGCGGGCAACACGGTGGTGCTGAAGCCGAGCGAGAAGGATCCGAGCGCTGCGATCTGGATGGCGGAGCTGTGGAAGCGCGCGGGCCTCCCGGACGGCGTCTTCACGGTGCTGAACGGCGACAAGGAGGCGGTGGACGGGCTGCTCACGCACCCGGACGTGCGCGCGATCTCGTTCGTCGGATCCACGCCCATCGCCCAGTACGTCTACGAGACGGGCACGAGGCACGGCAAGCGCGTGCAGGCGCTGGGAGGTGCCAAGAACCACATGCTCGTGCTGCCCGACGCCGACCTCGACCTCGTCGCCGACTCGGCCGTCAACGCGGGCTTCGGCTCGGCGGGCGAGCGCTGCATGGCGATCTCGGTGGTCGTCGCGGTCGAGCCCGTGGCCGACGCGCTCATCGAGCGGATCACGTCGCGCATGGCGGGCCTGCGCGTCGGCGACGGGCGCCGCGGCTGCGACATGGGACCGCTCGTCACCGAGGCGCACCGCGACAAGGTCGCGTCCTACATCGACGTCGCGGAGGAGGACGGCGCCCGCATCGTGGTCGACGGCCGGGGCATCGAGGTCGACGGCGAGGCCGACGGCTTCTGGCTCGGACCCACCCTCATCGACGAGCTGCCCACGAGCTCGCGCGCGTACACGGAGGAGATCTTCGGGCCCGTGCTCGGCGTCGTCCGCGTTCGCTCGTACGAGGAGGGCGTCGCGCTCATCAACCGGGGCGCGTTCGGCAACGGCACCGCGATCTTCACGAACGACGGCGGGGCCGCGCGGCGCTTCCAGAACGAGGTGCAGGTCGGCATGATCGGGATCAACGTCCCCATCCCCGTGCCCGTCGCCACGTTCTCGTTCGGCGGCTGGCGCTCCAGCCTCTTCGGCGACACCAAGGCGCACGGGGCCGAGGGCGTGCGGTTCTTCACGCAGCAGAAGGCCATCACCAGCCGCTGGCTCGACCCGTCGCACGGCGGCGTCGACCTCGGCTTCCCGCAGAACTGATCCGCACCATCCACGCCCGGCCGGGCACCCGACGACGACGACGGAGACGCGCATGACGACGAACGAGTGGCTGCACCCCCGCGGGAGCCTCGGCCGGGACGGCTGGGAGACCGTGGTCGACGGATCCCTGCCCGGCTGGGAGCACACGGGCCTCCGGGTCGCGGTGCTCGGCGACGGGGACGCGCTCGAGCTTCCCGCGTCGGGAGTGGAGCGCATGGTCGTGCCGCTCGCGGGATCCTTCGCCGTGCGCCACCGCGAGGGCGACGGCGACGAGCTCGTCATCGATCTCGCGGGCCGCGCGTCGGTCTTCGCCGGGCCGACCGACGTGCTCTACCTCTCGTGCGCGTCGAGCGCGGTGCTCACCGGATCCGGCCGCGTGGCCGTCGCGGAGTCGCCCGCCACCCGGCACGTGCCGACCCGCCGGATCGCCCGCGAGGACGTCTCCGTCGAGCTCCGCGGCGCCGGCCGGTCGAGCCGGCAGGTGCACAACTTCGGCACGCCCGGCAGCCCCGGATCCCTCGACGCCGAGCGCCTCATCGTCTGCGAGGTCGTGACGCCCGCCGAGAACTGGTCGAGCTACCCCGCGCACAAGCACGACGAGGCGAAGCCGGGGGAGGAGTCGGAGCTGGAGGAGATCTACTACTTCGAGACCGCCGTCGGCCGCGGGCTGGAGGCGCCCGCGGAGGCGGATCCGTTCGGCCTGTTCCACACGTCGTCGTCGCCCGCGGGCGAGATCGCGATCGACGCCGTGGTGCGCACGGGCGACGTCGCGCTCGTGCCCCACGGCTACCACGGGCCCGCGGTCGCGGCGCCCGGCTACGACCTCTACTACCTGAACGTGATGGCGGGGCCCGGCGCCGACCGCGCGTGGCTCATCTCCGACCACCCCGCGCACGGCTGGATCCGCGGCACGTGGGCCGGGCAGGACATCGACCCGCGACTGCCGTACACCGCCGACGCGCCGTCCGCCCCCGCCGCACCGCCCGCATCCGCACCCGACCAGGAAGCACCCGCCCGATGACCGAGCCCACCGTCCGCATGACCGTCAGCCAGGCGCTCGTCGCGTTCCTCGCCAACCAGTGGACGGTCGACGGCGACCACCGCGAGCGCACCATCCCCGGCGTCTTCGGGATCTTCGGCCACGGCAACGTCGCCGGGATCGGCCAGGCGCTCATGCAGGCCAACGCGCAGGATCCCGACCTCATGCCGTACCACCAGGCCCGCAACGAGCAGGCGATGGTGCACCAGTCGGTCGGCTTCGCGCGCATGCACCGCCGCCTCGCCACCTACGCGAGCGCCGCGTCCGTCGGGCCGGGCGCCGCCAACATGCTCACGGGCGCGGCCCTCGCCACCGCGAACCGGCTGCCGGCCCTGCTCCTGCCGAGCGACACCTTCGCGACCCGGGTGGCGGATCCCGTGCTGCAGCAGCTCGAGCACCCGCACGATACGGGGATCAGCGTGAACGACGCGTTCCGCCCGCTCTCGCGCTTCTTCGACCGCGTGCAGCGGCCCGAGCAGCTGTGCTCGATCGCGCTGGCCGCCATGCGCGTGCTCACCGACCCGGCCGAGACCGGCGCGGTCACCATCGCGCTGCCCGAGGACGTGCAGGCGGAGGCGCTCGACGTGCCGCTCGCGTTCCTCGCGCCGCGCGAGTGGCACCTGCGCCGGCCGCTCCCGGAGCGCGGGCCGCTCGCGCGCGCGGTCCAGGCGATCCGCGACGCCCGCACGCCGCTCATCGTCGCGGGCGGCGGCGTCATCTACTCCGCGGCAGAGCAGGCGCTCCTCCGCTTCGCCGAGCAGACGGGGATCCCGGTGGCCACGACCCAGGCCGGCGGCGGATCCCTCGTCTGGGACCAGCCGCAGTACCTGGGCGGCATCGGCGCCACCGGGTCCACCGCCGCGAACCGCCTCGCCGCGGAGGCCGACGTCGTGATCGGCATCGGCACGCGCTACTCCGACTTCACGACCGCGAGCCGCACGGCGTTCCAGCGGCCCGACGTGACCTTCGTCAACGTCAACGTCGCGCCGTTCGACGCCTACAAGCACGGGACGCAGCTGCCCGTGGTCGCCGACCCCCGCGAGACGCTCGAGGCGCTGATCGAGGCGCTCGCGGGAACGCGCGTCGACGCCGCGTACGCCGACCGCATCGCCCGGGAGAAGCGCGAGTGGGACGCGGCGGTCGACCGCGCGCTCGCGCCCACCGGCGGCGCGCTG
>NZ_QWGT01000222.1 GCF_003576405.1 Clavibacter lycopersici | reverse complement strand
GTCGCCCAGCGGCAGCCGGCTGCCGCTGGGCGACCTTCCGCGCGGCCCGCTTCCGCGGGGCAGGCTGCTCGGGCTGCTGCACGGGCGTCGAGGCGGTGCGCGGCGGGTGGGCGCCGCCCACGCTCGCGGCGCTGTCGAAGCCGGTGAGGACGACGGCGGTGAGCGACGGCAGGGTGACGCCCATGGCGTCGAGGCCGGCCTTGAGCCGGGCGCGGAGCTCGCGTGAGACGTCGTCGCGCGCGTTGCTGCGGGTCTTGACGACGATGCGGATCACCACGGCCGACTCGGAGATGGACTCGATGCCCCAGAGCTCGGGCTTCTCGACGATGCGCGAACGCCACTTCGGGGTGGAGGCGAGCTCCGTCGCGGTCGCGAGCATGCGCTCCTGCACGGCCTGCACGTCGGTGTCGTAGGGCACGGCCAGGTCGATGACGACGCGCGCCCAGCCCTGCGACATGTTGCCGACGCGGAGGATCTCGCCGTTGCGCACGAACCAGAGCGTGCCGTTGACGTCGCGGAGCGTCGTGATGCGGATCCCGACGGTCTCGACGACGCCCGTGGCGGGGCCGACGTCCACGACGTCGCCCACGCCGAGCTGGTCCTCGACGACCATGAAGAGGCCGTTGAGGATGTCCTTCACGATGTTCTGCGCGCCGAAGCCGAGGCCCGCGCCGAGGGCTGCGGTGAGGAGCGCGAGGGAGCTGAGCGCACCCGGCAACGCGATGTTGATGACGAGCGAGACCACGATGACGACGATGACGACCGTCGTGATGTTGCTCAGCACGCTGCCCAGGGTGCGCGTCCGCTGCACGACCCGCACCGCGGTGAGGGGTGAGGCCTGGATCGACTGCGTGTCGTCGACGTTCTGGCGCTTCTTGACGCCCGAGACGATCTGGTCGACGGTGTTGCGGATCACGACCAGCAGGATCCAGCGCGCGATGACGCCGCCGACGAGGACGGTCAGGACCTGGATCAGCGTGCCCCACGTGGAGAAGAACGAGCCGTCGCCGCAGCACACCATGCTCAGGTCCATCGCGACGCGCTTCCGACGGGGATCAGGAGAGGGGAGGTCATCCGGCCGAGTGTACCGGCGGCCTCCTCGGCCGGCCCTGGGTCCGTCCGCAGGAGCGGAGGGAGGGACGACGAGGGGGACGGCCGCGTGCGCGACCGTCCCCCTCGAGTGGAGCGCTGGCTACTCGGCGTCCTTCGCCTGCGCCCGGAGCGCGCGCTCGACCCCCGACAGCAGCTCGCTCACGAGGCGGCGGAGCGCCGGCGGCTCGGGGTTCGCGTCGAGCCAGGCGACGGTCGCGTCGCGCAGCTCCTCGTCGGCGAGCGGCGACGGGTAGAAGCCGCCGATGAGCGCCGCCGCGATGGCGTAGCTCCGCGACTCCCACACACCCTGCAGCGCGTCGAAGTACGCGCCGACGTACGGCCGCAGCAGATCGGTGTCGGACGCCCGCCGGAAGCCGAGGCCCGTGGTGCGGACGATGGTGTTCGGCTCGGTGTCGGCCTCCCACACGGACGCCCACGCGGCCTGCTTGCCCTCCGCGGTGGGGAGCGCCGCGCGGGCCTGGGCCGCGGACTGCGCGCCCGTCGCCGTGCGGTCCGCCTCGAGCGCGGCGTCGATCTCGGCGGTGCCGGCGCGTCCGCCCGCGACGAGCGCGGTCAGCAGCTCCCAGCGCAGGTCGGCGTCGACCTCGACGCCCTCGAGCGTCTCTGCGCCGTCGAGGAGCGCCTGCACGTGATCCAGCTGCGCCGGCTCCTGGGCGACCTGCGCGAACGTGCGCAGGAACTGGAACTGGTTGTCGGATCCGGGCGCCGCCTGCGCCGTGAGCGCCCACAGCTCGGACGCGACCGTCGCGAGCAGCTCGTCGCGGTGGTCGGGCGCCGAGTAGGTGGTCGCCGCGACCGTGAGCTGCGCGAGCGCGTAGCGCAGGGCCGTCGACTCGTCCTCGGTCGCGACGTTGTCGAGCACGAGGCGCGCGTAGTCGCGGGCGCGGATCTCGCCGTCGCGCGTCGCGTCCCACACGGAGGCGAAGACGAGCGAACGGGCGAGCGAGTCGTCGAAGGCGGCGAGGTGGCGCATCGCGACCTCGAGCGAGGCGGGATCCAGCCGGACCTTGGCGTAGGTGAGGTCGTCGTCGTTCAGCAGCACGAGCGCCGGGCGCTGGCGGCCCACGAGCTCCGCCACCTCGGTGCGGTCGCCGTCCACGTCGAGCTCGAAGCGCTCGGTGCGCACGAGCTTCGCGTCGCGGAGCTCGTAGAAGCCGATCGCGAGGCGGTGCGGGCGGAGCGTCGGGTGGTCGGCCGCCGCCTCCTGCAGCACCGAGAACGACGTGATGACCCCGTCCTCGTCCGTCTCGATCTCGGGGCGCAGCGTGTTGACGCCCGCGGTCTTCAGCCACAGGTCGGTCCAGCGCTCGAGGTCGCGGCCGCTCGTGCCCTCGAGCTCCGAGGTGAAGTCGCGGAGCGTCGAGTTGCCGAAGGCGTGGCGCTGGAAGTACGCCGCGACGCCCGCGAGGAACTCGTCCTGGCCGACGTAGGCGACGAGCTGGCGGAGCACCGACGCGCCCTTGGCGTACGTGATGCCGTCGAAGTTGACCTGCACGTCCTCCAGGTCGTCGATGTTCGCGTAGACGGGGTGCGTGCTCGGCAGCTGGTCCTGGTTGTACGCCCAGGACTTCTCGCCGGCGTTGAACGTGGTCCATGCGCCCGTCCACTCGGTGCCCTCGGCGGTGGCGAGCGTGGAGATGTAGGTCGCGAACGACTCGTTCAGCCACAGGTCGTCCCACCACTTCATGGTGACGAGGTCGCCGAACCACATGTGCGCGAGCTCGTGCAGGATCGTCGTGACCCGGCGCTCCTTCACCGCGTCGGTGACCTTGGAGCGGAAGACGTAGCTCTCGACGAAGGTGACGGCGCCGGCGTTCTCCATCGCGCCCGCGTTGAACTCGGGGACGAACAGCTGGTCGTACTTGGGGAACGGGTAGGGGTACTCGAATCGCTCCTCGTAGAACGCGAAGCCCTCGCGGGTCTTCTCGAACACGTAGTCGGCGTCGAGGTGCTCCATGAGCGACTTGCGGGCGAAGACGCCGAGCGGGATCGTGCGGCCGTCGCTCGAGGTGAGCTCGCTGCGGACGACGCCGTAGGGGCCCGCGATGAGCGCCGTGATGTAGCTCGACATGCGCAGCGTCGGCTCGAAGGTCCACGTGGAGGCGCCGTCGGCGGCGGCCGAGGGCTCGGGCGTGGGGGAGTTGGAGACGACCTCCCAGTGCGAGGGGGCCGTGACCGTGAAGCGGAAGACGGCCTTGAGGTCGGGCTGCTCGAACACGGCGAACATGCGGCGGGAGTCCGGCACCTCGAACTGCGAGTACAGGTAGACCTCGTCGTCGACGGGATCCACGAAGCGGTGCAGGCCCTCGCCGGTGTTCGTGTACACGGCGTCGGCGACGACCGTGAGCTCGTTCTCCTGCGCGAGGTCGTCGAGGCGGATGCGGACGCCGTCGCTGACGTCGGCCGGGTCGAGCTCGCGCCCGTTGAGGGTCACGGCGTGCACGGTGCGCGTGATCGCGTCGATGAAGGTGGACGCGCCGGCGGTGGCCGTGAAGCGCACGGTCGTGGTGGATCCGAACACCTCCGCGCCCCGGGTGAGGTCGAGCGTCACGTCGTACTCGGACACGGCCAGCAGCGCGGCGCGCTCCTCGGCCTCGACGCGGGTGAGGTTCTCTCCTGGCATGGTGCTCCTGCTCGTCCGTGAGGTGGGTGGGCCGTGCGGCGGACGCGCCTCGCGGGACGATGCACCGGGCGGTCGGGGACCGCGGGTGCGCAGGCGGAGCGGCGCCGCTTTCGGAGCCGATCCTATTCCGTCGGCTGACCTAGGCTTGCGGCATGTCCGACGTTCAGAGCAGCCCCCGCACCACCGCCGTCGAGTTCTGGTTCGACCCGTCCTGCCCCTGGGCGTGGATGACCTCCCGCTGGGTCGACGAGGTCGCCCGCCACCGCGACCTCGACATCACCTGGCGCGTCATGAGCCTCGCCGTGCTCAACGAGGACAAGGCGGACGACCCGGACTTCGCGTCGTTCCTCCCGCGCGCGCTCCGGTTCACGCGCCTCGTCGCCGCGGTCGAGGCCGAGCACGGCGCCGAGCACGTCAAGCCGCTGTACGACGCGCTCGGCACGCGGATCCACCTGCGCGACCAGAAGGACGCCGACGTCGTCATCCCCGAGGTCCTCGCCGAGCTCGGCCTGCCCGCCGAGCTCGCGGAGACCAGCCGCACCGACCGCTACGACGAGCCCATGCGCGCCAGCCACTTCGAGGGCATCGAGCGCGTCGGCCAGGACGTCGGCACGCCCGTCATCTCCGTCGACGGCGTCGCCTTCTTCGGTCCCGTCATCTCGCCCGCGCCGAAGGGCGAGGAGGCCGTGAGGCTCTGGGACGGCGTCGTCGCCGTGGCCGCGTACCCGGGCTTCTTCGAGATCAAGCGCTCGCGCACCGTGGGCCCGATCTTCGACTGACCCTTACCCGTCGCGCGCGCGGCGGCCGGGCGCCCAGAGGCGTCCGGCCGCGGTGCGCCCGGCATCGCCCGCGCCGC
>NZ_QWGT01000221.1 GCF_003576405.1 Clavibacter lycopersici | reverse complement strand
GCGGCCGGGCCCGCGCAGCAGGCCGGGCTTGCCCGCGCCGAACGTGACCGTGACGTCGGCGGGCAGCACCGTGGGATCCGGCACCCGGCCGTCGTCGCAGCCGACCCCGCTCGGGATGTCGCACGCCACGACGACGGGGCCGCCCGCGTCCCGGACGACGGGCAGGAGCGCGGCCACCACGCGGCGCGCCTCGCCGCGGAGGGCGGGGCTCGCGGTGGTGCCGATGCCGAGGATGCCGTCGACCACGAGCGCGGACTCCCGGCCGAGCGCCGCGAGGCCCGCGTCGTCGAGCTCGTCGGACGGCGTGATCGGGATGCCTGCCGCGACCGCGCGTGCGGCGCCGGCCTCGTGGACGCGCGACGCGGTGCGGATCACGCGCACCTCACGCCCGTCCCGCGCGAGCTCGGCGGCGGCGAGCAGCGCGTCGCCGCCGTTGTTCCCCGCGCCGACCAGGACGAGCACGGCGCCGCTCGGCACCTCACGGCGGCAGACGCGCGCGAGCCCGGCGGCGGCCACGCGCATGAGCTGCGCCCCGGCCGCGAGCAGCGGGGCCTCGGCGGCGCGGATGTCGGCGGCCGCGTAACCGTCGGCGAGCGCAGGGCCGTCGGCGAGCGCAGGGCGGTCGGAGAGCGCGCGGCCGTCGGCAGACGCGCGGCCCTCGCCGGGCGCGTCGGGCCCCGTCACGACGGCGCGATCCGCTCGACCAGCAGCTCCGCCCACGCCCGGTAGACGCGGCCGTAGAGCGTGTCCTCGGGGTTCGGCGCCGTGAACTCCGGGATCCGCCAGGCCGGGAACGGCACGCTGGCGGCGCGGTCGTGGCGCGCGACCACCTGGCGCGTGCTGCGGTTGAGGGCGTCGGCGTGGCGTCCGACCGCGCCCGCGATGAGCGGCGGCGTGACGGGTGAGATCTCGAGCGGCGGCACCTCCGTCACGAGCACGAGCGCGCCCGCCGGCATGCGCGCGTGCATGCTCGTGATGCACGCGTCGAGCAGCGACTCCCACAGCGGCGTGGGCGTGAACCGGATGGCGTCGCCGATGCCGAGGGCGAGGACGGCCACGTCGGTGCTCGCCCAGGCGGGGAACGCGTCGAGCCCCGCGCGCCAGGAGCGCACGGTGAAGTCGGGGAAGGACTGCACCGACCAGAAGACGCCGCGTCCGGTGCGGACGGCGAGCTTGTGCGCGACCTGCCCGGCGACGCCGAGGTCGTGCGACACGGTCTGGTAGCCGACCGCGGTGCCCTCGCCCACGACGGCCAGCCCGTAGGGATCCGGCCCCGGCAGCGAGCCGGTGGGGGAGTCGCGGGGGAACGTGGCGCGTCGCATCTCGCGGTAGAGCACGCGGTACTGGAGCCGGCCGACGGTGGCCGACCGGAGCGAGGCGAGCGGGCCGGCGGAGAGCATCCGGGAGCCCGGTGCGGTGCGGATGGCCGGGTCGTCGTCGGGGCCCACGGCGTGGTCGCGGCCCGGTTCGGGGTCGGAGGGCGGTGCGCCGGTCATCGCAGCCCGTCCTGTCCGTCGCGATGCCCCCGGAATGGGGACGATCGCAGGATATCCCGCGCTCGGCCACCCCCTCCACCGCGGAGGGTCGGAGGGGGCGCCCGGGAGGGCGGATCAGGCCAGGATGTCGCGGACCATGGGCGCGACGATCGTGCCGTAGCGCTCGATGCCGCCCATCATGCGCTCGTGCGAGAACGGGCCCGCGCTGTACTTGAGGTCGAAGCGGCTCGCGCCCACGGCCTTCAGCGTCGCGGCGATCTTGCGGGCGACGGTCTCGGGGGATCCGACGTACAGCGAGCCGTGGTCGATCTCCTGCTCGTAGGACGCGCGGGCCAGGGGCGGCCAGCCGCGGTCCTTGCCGATGCGGGCGTGCATCACCTGGTAGTCGGGGAAGAACGCCTCGCGCGCCTCGGCGTCGGTCTCGCCGACGTAGCCGGGCGAGTGGATCCCGACGGGCAGGCGCGGCTGCTCGAGCTGGTCGAGGGCGCGCGCGAACAGGTCGGCGTAGGGCGCGAAGCGGTGCGGCTCGCCGCCGATGATGGCGAGCATGAGCGGGAAGCCGTGGCGCGCGGCGCGCACGACCGACTCGGGGCTGCCGCCGACGCCGACCCACGTCGTGATGCCGTTCGCGGTCTTCGGGAAGACGTCGTGCTCGGTGAGGCCGGCGCGCGTCGAGCCGCTCCAGGTGACGGGCGTCTCCTTGACGAGCTCGGCGAACAGCCCGAGCTTCTCCTCGAAGAGGCGCTCGTAGTCGCTCAGCTCGTAGCCGAACAGCGGGAACGACTCGGTGAAGGATCCGCGGCCGAGGATGACCTCCGCGCGGCCGTTCGAGACGGCGTCGAGCGTGGCGAAGCGCTGGAAGACGCGCACGGGGTCATCGGAGCTGAGGACGGTGACGGCGGATCCGAGGCGGATGCGCTCGGTCTTCGCGGCGATGGCGGCGAGCGCGACCTCGGGGGAGGAGATCGCGTAGTCGTCACGGTGGTGCTCGCCGAGGCCGATGAAGTCGATGCCGACCTGGTCGGCCAGCACGCCCTCGGCGACGACGTTGCGGATCACCTCGGCGTAGGGCAGCTCGCGGCCGTCCGGTCCGACCGTGACGTCCCCGAACGTGTCCAGTCCGAGCTCGATCTCCTGCGCCATGCTGCCCTGCTTCCTGATCCATGCGAACGTATGCATTCGGGTCAACTGTAGGAGGGGGCGGGGCATTCCCGCGAATCGGGCGGGCGCCCGCGTCAATCGGTGACGTTCTCCGCGCGCGAGATCTCGGTGTCCTCGACGCGGGACTCCGGCATCAGCAGCCCCGCGACCACCGTCGCGAGCGCGCACACCCCGACCGCGAGGAACACGGCGCCGGACGCGGCGATCACGGCGTCCGGATCCCGCTGTCCGCCGTCCGAGGCGGCGAAGATCGCGTTGGCGATCGCGCCGAAGACCGCGACGCCGACCGCGCTGCCGATCGACCGGGCGAACAGGTTCGCACCCGTGACGACGCCGCGCTCGCCCCAGCCGACGCTCGACTGCGCGCCGATGAGGCTGGGCGTCGCG
The DNA here is from genome assembly GCF_003576405.1 of Clavibacter lycopersici. Classification (GTDB taxonomy): domain Bacteria; phylum Actinomycetota; class Actinomycetes; order Actinomycetales; family Microbacteriaceae; genus Clavibacter; species Clavibacter lycopersici. The sequence continues at coordinate 1,558 of NZ_QWGT01000221.1, read as the reverse complement.
ACGAGGCCGAGACCGAGGCCCACGACGAAGCAGCCGACCGCGATCCCGGCGAGCGTGGGCGTGCCCGCGAGCAGCGCGATCGATCCGGTGCCGACGATCGTGAGGGCCATGCCGATGAGCACCGTGCGGCGGAACCCGATGCGCAGGTACAGGCGCCCCGACAGCGACGCGGAGATGGGCCAGCCGATCGTGAGGGCCGCGAGCGCGAGGCCGGAGACGAGCGGCGTGACGCCGAGGGATCCCTCGAGATACGTGGGCACGTAGGAGGTGAGGCCGATGAGGATCGCGCCGACGCCGAGCGACACGAGCGTGGTCGTGAGGAGGAGGCGCCGGGAGAACACCCAGAGCGGCAGCACGGGTTCCGCGGCCCGGCGCTCCACGAGCAGGAACGCGACGATGAGCACGGCGCCGATCCCGAACGCGCCGACGCTGGGCGCCGAGTCCCACGCCCAGGCCTGGCCGCCCTCGAGCACGGCGAGGATCAGGAGGCTGAGGCCGACCGTGAGGAGCGCGGCGCCCGCGTAGTCGACGCGGTGCCGCGTGCGCTCGATGGACTCGTGGAAGCGGCGGACGATCATCCAGCCCGCGAGGAGGCACAGCGGCACGTTGACGAAGAAGATCCAGCGCCAGGTCGCGAACTCGGAGAACACGCCGCCGAGGGTCGGGCCGACCACGCTGGACACCGCCCACACGCTCGCGAGGTACCCCTGCGTCTTCGCGCGCTCGGCGACCGTGTAGATGTCGCCCGCGATCGTGATCGCCATGGGCTGCACGGCGCCCGCGCCGAGCCCCTGGATGGCGCGGGCCGCGATGAGCGCCGGCATGCTCCAGGCGAACCCGCACAGCACGGATCCGACGAGGAACAGGCCGATGCCGATGAGGATGATCGGCTTCCGGCCCACGGTGTCGGCGAGCTTCGCGTAGAGCGGCACCGACACGGCCTGCGCGAGCAGGTAGATCGAGAACAGCCACGGGAACGAGGCGAAGCCGCCGAGGTCGTCCACGATGGACGGCACCGCGGTGGCGAGGATGGTCGAGTCGATGGCCACGAGGCCCGTCGTCATCATCAGGGCGATGAGGATGGGTCCGCGCTCGGATCGGAATCCGACGCCAGTGGTGTCAGTCATGGGCCTCCCGGGTCGAACGGTGAACGGACGCAGGGCCGGGCGCATTCCCGCACCGGACGGAACGGGTGTGGTCGACTGGGGGCACCCCACCGGAAGGACCCCTCGTGACGTTCCGCGCGCCCGACGCATTCACCACCCGACCCACGCTCCGCGGCACGTTCGGCATGAGCGCCTCCACGCACTGGCTCGCGTCCGGCACCGGCCAGGCCGTGCTCGAGCGCGGCGGCAACGCCTTCGACGCCGCCGTCGCCAGCGCGTTCGTGCTGCACGTCGTCGAGCCGCACCTCAACGGCCCCGGCGGCGACATGACGGCCGTCGTGCACGTCGCCGGGGAGGCCGCGCCGAAGCTGCTCATGGGTCAGGGATCCGCGCCCGCCGCCGCGACGCCCGAGCGCTTCCGCCAGGAGGGCCTCGACCGCGTGCCCGGCGCC
>NZ_QWGT01000220.1 GCF_003576405.1 Clavibacter lycopersici | reverse complement strand
CGCGCTCCACCGGGGCGGCGAGGTCCGCGGTCGTGGCGCCGTCGCAGGCCGCGTCGACCAGCTCCGCGCCGACCGCCGCTGCGGCGACCCGCACGGAGGAGGCGACAGTTCGTCCGCAGACACCGGGGTCGCCGGGCAGCGGCTCGGCGGGCCCCGTCCCCGTCGAGTAGGAGTCGCCGAGGGAGACGACCCGGAGCGGGGCGGCGGGACCGGTCGGCAGGACGACTTCCGGCGAGGTGCAGCCGGTCGCCACCAGGAGGAGGCCCGTCACCGCGGCGGCGAGGGCGGCTCCGCGGACACGGGAGCGGGTCGCCGACGCGAGGCGCCGACTCGTGCGGGAGGCGGGGTGGCGAGGCATCCCCTCGACCCTACGCGCGCGCAGGATCCGGGTCGGCCGGGTCAGTCCTGGACGCTGCGCTGACGCGCGTACACGACCACCGCGACGATCAGGCCGACGAGGAGGCCGGCGGCCAGCGGGAAGAGGAAGCCGCCGGGGCCGATCTGCGTGACGACGCTGCCGTGGTCGATGCGGGTGTCGACGACGCCCGGGACGTCGAGCCCGGGGTAGCCCTCGGTCCCCTGCGCGAACGAGGTGATCAGCAGCGTCACGATGACGGCCGCGCCCACCACGAACGCCGACAGGAAGCCCAGCACCGCGGAACCGACCACCGACGTGCGGTGCGGGTCGGCGGTGCGGGTCCGGTGCAGGGTGGCGTGCGACATTGTGGAGCTCCAGGGGTCGATGACCTGTGCAACGGTACCCGGGTCCCCCAAGTGGAGGACAGTCCCCCGATCGGGGAGCCCCGCGGTCTTCGTCCGTCTGTCAAGGCCCTTGGCGCCGGGGCCGGACGGGCGTCGGGTGGTGCTACGTCCACGACGAGGAGGAGGCACCCCCATGACCGATCTCACCACCGAGCCGCGCAGATGAGCCGAGCTCATCCGCCGACCCGGACCGTGGATCCAGGTGCACGTCGACGACTCCGTCGACACCGCGGATCCGCCGCAGGTCCTCGCCGCCCGGCGGACGGGCGTCGCCGACCGCCTCAGACGCGACGGCGCGTCCGAGGCGGACCTGGCGCTCGTCGCATCGGCGCTCGACCGTGACCCGTCGCCCGGCGGACCTCGAACGCGCGTCCTCCTCGTGGAGGGCGGCGAGCTGGTCGTCGACGAGTCGATCCCGGGCATCCCCACCGAGCCCGAGGCCGTGGGGATCGTCCCGGTGCCGGACCTCGTCCCCCTGCTGGAGCGCGAGCCCGAGCGCATCGTCTACGTCGTCGTCGAGACCAGCCGGGACGGCGGCGAGGTGAGGATCCATCGGGCCGACGCCGACGCGCTCGTCGACGAGCGGGACGTGCAGGGCCGGACCGACACCCTCCATGCGGTGAAGACCGGGGGTTGGCGTCAGGCCCGGCTGCAGCACCACACGGAGGAGATCTGGCGGCAGACGCAGGGCGAGCTGGCGGAGGTGGTGGACCGGGTGGTGCGCCGCCACCGTCCGCGCCTCCTCGTGGTCGCCGGCGACATCCGGGCGCGGCAGCTGCTCGAGGGCGAGCTCGGCCCCGAGGCCAGGGCCGTCCTCGCCGTCGAGCCGACGAACACGCGGGCCGACGGATCCGACGCCCAGGTGCTGGAGGACCGCGTCCACGCGGAGCTGCAGCGCATCCTGGCCGCGGGAGAGCGCGACGTCCTCGACCGCGTCGCGCAGCACGACGGCCGGGGCGACGGCTGGGCGGAGACGCGCGTCGGGGCGGTCGTCCGCGCGCTGGCGAGCGCCCAGGTCGACACCCTCGTGCTCGACGCCGACGCGCTCCGGGACCAGCGGCTGCTCGCGCTGTCGTCGGAACCCTGGATCGCGACAGCTCCGGAGGACGCTCTGGGCGCCGAGGTGCTCGGTCGCGTGCCGGCCCACGTCGCGCTCACCCGCGCGGCGCTCCTGACCGACGCCAGGATCGTCTTCACCGACTCCGTCACCGCGCCCGACGGCGAGGACGCGATCGGGCTGCCCGGCGGGGCCTCCGTCGCGGCGATCCTGCGCTGGCCCGCGGGACCGCCCGTCCCCGGCACAGCCGCATCCGCGTGACCGCGCGAGCTCCTGCCCCGCGCCACCCCACCCCGACCACCACCACCGAGGAGAGACCATGACCGACGCACCGGATCACGACGCGCTGCCCCTGCCCGACTTCGACCACGTCCCCCTGGCGACGCTCCCGCAGCGCCTGCTGCCCCTCGACGAGCGGGAGGTGCTGCTGCTCGTCGCGTACGAGGGCGCGCACGGCGATCGCCTGCCCGTGATGCAGGTGCTGGAGCGACGCCTGGAGTCCCTCCGCTCCGGGGCGGAGCCCACAGGACGCATCCCGGACGGGATGCCGGAGGTGAGCGAGGGCGGGCACGTGGAGCAGGTGACGCCCGCGACCAGCGGACCGCCCGTGAACCCGCCGTCGCACGGAGATCCCACCAACCCGTCGCAGCCGCGCTGAGCTGACGACAGCCGGAGACGGGAAGAGCCCCGCACCTCGATGAGGTGCGGGGCTCTCGCGGTGGATCTGAGGGGATTCGAACCCCTGACCCCCTGCATGCCATGCAGGTGCGCTACCAACTGCGCCACAGACCCGTGATCCGCTTCCCTGCGGAAGCGACTCGTCTACATTACTACACATTCCGACCGCCCCATGACCAGGGCATCCGTCGTCGGCGGCCGGAACGCAGCGTCGCTCAGTCGAACAGCTCGCTGAGCCAGCTCTCCTTCTTGCGGCGCCTTCCGCCGTGCCCGTCACCCTGCCCGTAGCCGCCGGACGTCGGGTAGCCGGACGTGCCGCGGTCGTCGCGCGATCCGTACGAGCGGTCGTCTCGCGACCCGTACGACCGCTCGCGGTCGCCATCCCGGCGGCGGTCGTCACGATCCACCTGCGGGTAGCCGCCGAGGGGTGCAGCGGGAGGAGCGACCGGCGCCGGGGACGGGGCGGGACGCGTCTCCTGCTCCGCGCGGTCGAGGATCTTGTCGAGCTCGCCGCGGTCGAGCCACACGCCGCGGCAGTCGGGGCAGTAGTCGATCTCGACGCCGCTGCGCTCGCTCATCACGAGGGTCGCGGAGTCGTTGGGGCACTTCATGCGAGCTCCTCGCGGGCGGGGTGTCGGCGGATCAGGATGCGGATGCCGTCGGCTCGATCTCGAGGGCGACGACGGGGCAGTCCTTCCAGAGGCGCTCCAGCGAGTAGTACATGCGGTCCTCCTCGGTGAAGACGTGGGCGACGACGTCGCCGAAGTCGAGGAGGATCCAGCGACCCTCGCTCTTCCCCTCGCGGCGCAGCGGCTTGGCGCCGGCCTCGATCATCTTGTCCTCGATCTCGTCGGCGACCGCCTGCGCGTTCCGCTCGTTGCGGGCCGAGGCGATGAGGAAGACGTCGGTGAGGGGCAGGGGCCCGGAGACGTCGAGCGCGACCAGGTCGATGGCCTGCTTGGAGTCGGCAGCGGATGCGGCGACCTTGAGCAGGTCGAGGGCGCGGGGAGAAGCGGTCACAGAGTCCTTCCGGGACGGGTGGGATGGTGCATCAGACGATCAGAATACATTCGTCATGAACGCGACGATGACGAGGCCCGCGCCGATGACGGCGACTCCCCCGGCCGTGACGGCCGCCACCACGGGCGCGGTGAAGCGCTTGCGGGGCGGCGGCTGCACGACGGCGCGCGTCGAGGTGTGCGTGCTGACGGCACGGCTGGCGCGCACGGGCTCCGAGTCGGTGCCGCCCGGTGCGTGGTCGTGGTCGTCGCCCTGCTCGAGGATCCGGTCCATGTCGGCCGTGTCGAAGCGGTCCGGGTGCGTGCCCATGGAGCCGAGGCTGCGGGGCAGGTCGATGGAGCCGGTGATGATGATCTCGCCCGTGCTGTTGAGCGCCTGCTGCATGTCGCTCGCGTGCGGCACGGTCGGGAGGATGAAGTGGTTGCCGGTGTGCGGCTGGTCGTCGTCCACCTGGTCCTGCACCGACCAGTGACCGGTCGGCGGGGTGAAGGGCGTGCGGGCGTCGGGGATCTCGGGTGCGGCGGGCGCTGCCGGGGACGGGACCGCGGAGGCGGCCGGGCGGTCCGTCGTCTCGGCGCGGTCGCGGGTGTCGACGCCGTCGAGGTCCTCCGCGGCGGACGCGCGCGTCCCGAACGCCGGCTCGAGCGACGGCGAGGTGGAGCCCGTCACCCACGGGGTCGGCTCGAGGGAGGGCGCGGGACGCGGATCCTCGTCGCGGGTCGGCACGTGCGCCGCGAGGGGCGGCACGGTCGGCTGCTCGCCCGACGCGTCCACGTCGCGGCCGTCTGCGTCGCCCGAGGGGACGATGGGCGCGAAGGGCCAGGCCGAGGGCGTCTCCGGGGAGGCGAGCTCGCGCTCCGCGGTGGACGCCTCCGCCGGGGTCGCGGCGGGGGCGTCGTCCTGTCCGGGATCCGCCTCGGCGGGTGCCCCGGTCGTCGCCTCGGTGGACGAGTCGGTCGCCTCCGTGACGGACGCCCGGCGGTACGCGCTGCCGTACGGCGCACGCGGGCGCGGCGTCGCGCGCGATCCTCGGCCGTACCGCACGTACGGCGGGACGGCGGTCTCGGCTGATGCGGGCGGCGCGTCGTCGACGGCCGCGGCCGAG
>NZ_QWGT01000219.1 GCF_003576405.1 Clavibacter lycopersici | reverse complement strand
GCGAGGAGGTCGGCCGCCTCCGCGACGCGCGCGGTGAGGTGCGCGCCCTCGGCGACGAGGAGCCCGACGTAGGTGGACGCGGGGGCGCCGACGGCGGACTCCGCGCCGGTCGTGGTCGCGGATCCCCGGGCGAGGCCGGACGCCGGCGATGCGGGAGCGGGTGAGGTCATGGCGGCGGCCCTTCGGTCGACGTGCGCGGTGCGGGTGGGTGCGGTGCCGGATCAGATGGCCGACGACGGGATGCGGAGCCCGTGCGGGCGACGCGCGATGGCGCACCGGGTCGACGCCGATCCGGATGCGTGGTCCGACCCTCGCCCGGCCGGGTGAACGCGGGGTGTCGGGCGTGCCGCCACCCGGCCAACGCGACGCGGACGAGATCCCCCGGGGAGCTCGCGCCGATCGTCTACAAGTCGTAGAATCGTGGTGTCGCGATGGAGCCTCACCACCCGCATGATCCGCCCTCCACAGGAAGCGCATCCGGTCGCCATGACACCGCACACCGTTCCCCGAGACCACCCCGCACCCGGCCGCCGCCAGAGCGGTCGCCCCGAGTGAACGACCTCCTCGACCCGCTCCTGCTGTCGCGCTGGCAGTTCGGCCTCACGACCGTCTACCACTTCCTCTTCGTGCCGCTCACGATCGGCATGGCCTTCGTCTGCGCGCTGTACCAGACGGCCTGGGTGCGCACGGGGAAGCAGCACTACCTGCGGCTCACCCGCTTCTTCGGGAGGATCTTCCTCATCAACTTCGCGATGGGCACCGTCACCGGCATCGTGCAGGAGTTCCAGTTCGGCATGAACTGGTCGGAGTACTCCCGCTTCGTGGGCGACGTGTTCGGCGCGCCGCTGGCCCTCGAGGGCCTGCTCGCGTTCTTCCTCGAGGCGTCGTTCATCGGCGTGTGGATCTTCGGCTGGGACAAGCTCCCGAAGAGGCTGCACCTCGCGTCCATCTGGGTGGTCTCGGTCGCGTCGATCCTCTCGGCGTACTTCATCCTCGCGGCCAACGCGTTCATGCAGAACCCGGTGGGCTACCGCATCGACGAGGCCCGCGGGCGCGCCGAGCTCACCGACATCTGGGCGCTCCTCACCAACAAGGTCGCCCTCGCCGCCTTCCCGCACACGATCTTCGCGGCCTTCATGTGCGCGGCCGCCGTGATCATCTCGGTCGCCGCCTGGCACCTGTCGCGCAACCAGCACCTCGACACGATGATGCCGGCCATGCGGTTCGGCATGTGGTTCATGGTCGTCTCGGGCGCGCTCACCATCCTCTCGGGCGACCAGCTCGGCCTCGCGATGGTGCAGACGCAGCCCATGAAGATGGCCGCGGCCGAGGCGCACTACGACACGTCATCCGGCGCCGCCGCGTCGTTCTCGCTCTTCACCTGGGGCACGCCGGACGGGTCGAGCGAGCTGTTCTCCATCCGGATCCCGTACCTGCTGTCGTTCCTCTCCACGCACACGTTCGACGGCACCGTCCAGGGCATCAACGACCTGCAGGCGCAGTACGTGGCGAGCTACGGCCCCGGCGACTACACGCCCACCATCTGGGTGACCTACTGGGCGTTCCGCTGGATGATCGGCTTCGGCATGGCCGCGATCGGCGTCGCGGTCGCGGGGCTCTGGTTCACCCGCCGGGGCCGTCGCATCACGAAGCCCTGGATGTGGAAGGTCGCCATCTGGGCCGCCCCGCTGCCGCTGCTCGCGATGACGGTCGGCTGGATCTTCACGGAGATGGGCCGCCAGCCCTGGATCGTGTTCAGCCTGCTGCAGACGTCGTCGGCGGTCTCGCCGAACGTCACCGGGCTCCAGGTGCTGCTCTCGCTCGTCGCGTTCACGGTCGTCTACGGCTCGCTCGCGGTGGTGGAGTTCCGCCTCATCCTGAAGGCCGCGCAGAAGGGGCCGGATCCCGAGAAGGAGCCCGACCCCGTCACGGGCGAGGTCGCCCGGGAAGCGAGCGTCTACTGATGGACCTCACCCTCATCTGGTTCGGCGTCATCGCCTTCCTCTTCGTCGGCTACTTCGTGCTCGACGGCTTCGACTTCGGCGTGGGCATGAGCCTGCCGTTCCTCGCGAAGGACGACACCGACCGCCGCGTCCTGATCAACACCATCGGGCCGGTCTGGGACCTCAACGAGACCTGGCTCATCGTCGCGGGCGCCGCCCTGTTCGCGGCCTTCCCCGAGTGGTACGCGACGATGTTCAGCGGCTTCTACCTGCTGCTGCTCGCGATCCTCATCACGCTGATCCTCCGCGGCGTCTCGTTCGAGTACCGGCACCAGGGGGCGTCCGACCGGTGGCGCGGCTGGTTCGACGCGATGATCGTCGTGGGCTCCGTCGTGCCGTCGTTCCTCTGGGGCGTCGTGTTCGCGAACGTGGTGCGCGGGGTGCCGATGTCGGCGAACCACGACTACACGGGATCCACGCTCGACCCGCTGAACCCGTACGCGCTCCTCGGCGGCCTCACGACGCTGTCGCTGTTCCTGGTGAACGGGCTGCAGTTCGCCGCGCTCAAGACCGACGGCCCGATCCGCGCCCGCGCCCGCCTGCTCTCGATGCGCGTCGGAGCCGTGACGATCGTCATCGCCGCGGCCTTCCTCGTGTGGACGACGCTCGCGCACGGCTCGGCGCTGTCGGGGCTCGTGTCCGCGCTCGCGGCGGTCGCCCTCGTCGGCTCCTACCTCGCGAACGTGCGCGGGCGGGAGCGGTGGGCGTTCGGGCTGCTCGCCGCGACCATCGCGCTCGCGGTCGCCAGCCTCTTCACGGCGCTGCACCCGTACGTGATGCCCGCCTCGAACGACCCGGCGAACGGCCTCACGCTCGAGAACGCCTCGTCGTCGCCGTACACGCTCACGATCATGACGTGGGCCGCGGGGTTCGCGCTGCCGCTGATCCTCGCCTACCAGGGGTGGACGTACTGGGTGTTCCGGAAGCGCATCACGCGCGCCGTGATCGCGCAGGCCGCGCACTAGGGGCGCCGTGAAGCCCCTGGATCCGCGGCTGCTGCGGCACTCCGCGTCCGCCCGCGCGATGCTCGCCGCGGGCGCCCTGGTCGGCGTCGTGCAGACCGTCGCGCTCGTGGCCTTCTGCTGGTCGCTCACGCAGCTGGTCGTGCGGGCGATCGGCGGGGCGGACGCAGCGGCGCTCGGGCCCGTGCTCGCGCTCGCCGTCGGATCCGCCGTGGTCCGCGGCGCGTCGGCCTGGCTCCTCGACGTGGTCGGGGTCCGCGGCGCCGCTCAGGTGACGGCCGAGCTGCGTCGGCGGGCGCTGCGGGCGATCGCGGACCTCGGTCCCGCGTGGACGGCGGGCCGCAGCCGAGGACGCCTCGCGACGATCGTGGGCCCCGGCCTCGACGCGCTCGACCCGTACTTCGCGCGCTACGTGCCGCAGCTGATCCTCACCGCGCTCGCCACCCCGATCGTCGTGGCCGTGCTCTTCCTGTCCGACCCGCTCACGGGCGTGACCGTCCTCGCGACGCTGCCCGTGATCCCCGTGTTCATGGTGCTCGTCGGCTGGGCCACGCAGGAGGTGCAGCGGCGGCAGTGGTCGCGCCTGACGGAGCTCGCCTCGGGCTTCCTCGACGTGGTCGACGGGCTGTCGACGCTGCTCGTCTTCGGGCGCGCCCGGCGGCAGACCGCCCGGATCCGCCGCGTCACCGAGGAGTACCGCGTCGAGACCATGCGCGTGCTCCGGATCTCGTTCCTCTCCGGCTTCGTGCTCGAGCTCGCCGCCTCGCTGTCGGTCGCGCTCGTGGCCGTGTCGGTGGGCGTGCGCCTCATCGGCGGGCAGCTCGACCTCGAGGTGGGCCTGTTCGTGCTGCTGCTCGCGCCCGAGGCGTTCCTGCCGATCCGCCAGGTGGGCGTGCAGTTCCACGCGGCCGCCGAGGGGGTCGCCGCCTCCGACGACGTGCTCGGGATCCTCGAGGAGGAGCGGGCGGGGCGCCTCAGGCGTCCCACGACGGGTCCCGCGGCCGCGACGCCTCCCGCGGGCGACGCGCTCGTGATCCGCGACCTCGCGCTCTCCCACGACGGCCGACCCGTGCTCACCGGCCTCTCGGCGCGATTCCCGCGCGGACGCGTCACGGCCGTGACCGGGCCGAGCGGGGTCGGCAAGTCGTCGCTCGTGGCCGCGATCCTCGGGCAGCTGCCGGCCGACGGCGCGATCGAGTGGGACGGCGCCGCCGCATCCGTGCCGCGTCCGCCGCGCCCGACCGAGATCGCGTGGGCGGGCCAGCGGCCGGGACTCGTGGCCGGCACCGTGCGCGAGAACGTCGCGCTGGGCATCGCGGATCCCGACGACGCGCTCGTCCGGCGGGCGCTCGCGATGGCGGCGGCCGACGGCATCGACCCGGACCTCGTGCTCGGCGTCGGCGGGCAGGGGCTCTCCGGCGGGCAGGCGCAGCGGGTCGCGGTCGCGCGCGCCGTGCACCGCGCGCTCGCCCTCGACTGCCCGCTCGTGCTGCTCGACGAGCCGAGCTCGGCGCTCGACGCGTCGTCCGAGGAGCGGCTGGCCGCGGGGATCCGTGAGCTCGCCGACCAGGGCCGGGCGGTCGTCGTGGTGACGCACCGCGGCGCCCTGGTGAGCGCCGCCGACGCCGAGCTGCGGCTGGGCGGGGGATCCGGCCACGTCCCCGCAGGCGTCAGGTCGTCCGCCGCCGCTCCCGCGCG
>NZ_QWGT01000218.1 GCF_003576405.1 Clavibacter lycopersici | reverse complement strand
CAGCGCCCCGAGCGCGGCGACGCCCGCCCGCAGCGCGGCGAGCGCCCCTCCTACGGCGGCGGCGCCGACCGCGGCCAGCGCAGCGAGCGTCCGACCTACGGTTCCGAGCGCGGCCAGCGCTCCGAGCGTCCGTCGTACGGCAACTCGCGTCCCGAGCGTGGCGGCGAGCGCTCCGAGCGCCCCTCGTACAACGACCGCGCCCCGCGCAACGACCGCCCGTCGTACGGCAACGACCGGCCGCAGCGGTCGGAGCGTCCCGCGTACAACGACCGGAACGAGCGCCCCTTCTACGGCGACCGCGCCCAGCGCAGCGAGCGTCCCGCGTACAACGACCGCCCGGCTCGCACGGAGCGCCCGTCGTACGACGACCGCGCCGAGCGTCCCTCGTACGGCGACCGTGCCCAGCGCAGCGAGCGTCCCGCGTACAACGACCGGAACGCTCGCACCGAGCGCCCGTCCTACAACGACTCCCGCCCGGCCCGCGCCGAGCGCCCGTCGTACGGCGACCGCGCCGAGCGTCCGTCGTACAACGACCGCCCGGCTCGCTCCGAGCGTCCCGCCTACAACGACCGTCCGGCCCGCACCGAGCGTCCCGCGTACAACGACCGCCCGCAGCGGTCCGAGCGCCCGTCCTACGGCGACCGCCCGCAGCGCAACGAGCGCCCGTCCTACGACGACGCCCGCCCCAAGCGCGACAGCGACTTCTACCCGAGCAAGGAGGGCGCCCCGCGTCACGCTCCCGCCGAGGACGTCGTGCTCGAGCGCCTCGAGGCCCAGGCCACCACGGCCAAGGACGTCGACGGCGTGACCTTCGCGGCCCTCGGCCTCGGCCAGAACATCGTCCGCGTGCTCGAGGAGCTGGGCGCGGCGAGCCCGTTCCCGATCCAGGCCGCCACGATCCCCGACGTGCTCGCGGGTCGCGACGTGCTCGGCCGCGGCCGCACCGGATCCGGCAAGACCATCGCGTTCGGCGCGCCCCTCGTGGAGCGCCTGCTCGAGAACGACGGCGCGAAGAACCGCAAGATGGGCCGCAAGCCCCGCGCGCTGATCCTCGCCCCGACGCGCGAGCTCGCCATGCAGATCGACCGCACGGTGCAGCCCATCGCCCGCTCGGTGGGCCTGTTCACCACCACGATCTTCGGCGGCGTGCCGCAGTTCAAGCAGGTCGGTGCGCTGCAGCGCGGCGTCGACATCCTCATCGCGACCCCCGGCCGCCTCGAGGACCTCATCGACCAGGGCCGCCTCGACCTCTCCGAGATCGTCGTCACCGTCCTCGACGAGGCCGACCACATGTGCGACCTCGGCTTCCTCGAGCCCGTGCAGCGGATCCTCCGCCAGGTGAAGAAGGACGGCCAGCGCCTGCTCTTCTCCGCCACGCTCGACAAGGGCGTCGCGACGCTGGTCAACGAGTTCCTGCCGTCGCCCAGCGTCCACGAGGTCGCGGGCGAGGACCAGGCGTCGTCGACCATCGACCACCGCGTGCTCCTCATCGAGCAGCGCGACAAGGCCGCGATCATCGAGCAGCTCTCCAGCGGCGAGGGCAAGACGCTGATCTTCGCCCGCACCCGCGCGTTCGCCGAGCAGCTCGCCGACCAGCTCGAGGACGCCGGCATCCCGGCCACGTCGCTGCACGGCGACCTCAACCAGGCGCGCCGCACGCGCAACCTGCAGCTCCTCACGAGCGGCAAGGTCCGCGTGCTCGTGGCGACCGACGTGGCCGCTCGCGGCATCCACGTGGACGACATCGGCCTGGTCATCCAGGCCGACGCGCCCGACGAGTACAAGAGCTACCTCCACCGCGCCGGCCGCACGGGCCGCGCGGGCAAGGAGGGCACCGTCGTGACGCTGATCACGAAGGCCCGCCGCCGTCGCATGGACGACCTCCTGGGTCGCGCCGAGATCAAGGCGACGACGGTCATGGCCGCCGCCGGGGACCGCGTCATCCAGGACCTCGCGCGCGTCTAGCGCTCACGCACGACCACGACGGCCGTCCCATCCCTCAGCGGGGTGGGGCGGCCGTCGTCGTCTGCACGGCGCCGCCCGCACGGCGCCGCCCGCGTCTGGCATCCTCGATGCCGTGCCCGACCGGATCCGCCTGCTGACGATCGACGACGCCCCCGCCCTGTCCGAGCTGCGCCTGCGGAGCCGGGCGCACCTCGCGCCGTGGGAGCCGATCCGGCACGCGGACCATGACACGCCCGCCGGCCAGCGCGCCGACCTGGAGGCGGCGCTCGCTCAGCATGCGCGCGGGCAGTGCGTGCCGCTCGCGATCCTCGACGACGACGGATCCGTGGCCGGCCGGATCACCCTGAGCACCATCGTCCGCGGCGCCTTCGAGTCGTGCGCGATGGGGTACTGGCTCGCGACGGACCGCACCGGCCGCGGGCTCGCGACCGATGCAGTGCGCGCCGCGGTCGACCTCGCGTTCGGCGACCTCGGGCTGCACCGGGTCGAGGCCGGCACGCTCCTCGGCAACCGCGCATCGCAGGCTGTGCTCGCCCGCTGCGGCTTCACGCGGTACGGCCTCGCGCCGCGCTACCTCCGCATCGCGGGGGAGTGGCAGGACCACGTGCTGTTCCAGCGGCTGGCGGACGACCCGCGCGTCTGATCCCGCGTCAGCGCGACCCGCCGTACGCCGCCGGCACCAGGTCCATCCGCGCGTCGCCGCTCGCGATGAGGGCGAGCACCGCGTCGGCTACCGTCTCCGGCGTGTCGAAGGTGGCGCCCGCGGTCATCGCCTCCGCCTCGGCGCGGCCGGCGCGGATCGAGGTCATGAACTCCGTGCTCGTCGCGAACGGGATGAGCGTCTGGACGACGACGCCCGTCCCCTCCAGCTCCACGCGGGCGATGGCGGACAGGCGCTCGAGCGCGATCTTCGAGGCGACGTAGCCGGCGGTGCCGGGCACGTCGGCGAACGTGGTCCCCGAGCTGACGTTGACGATCGCGCCGGCGCCCTGCGCGCGCATGGCCGGCAGCACGGCCTGCATCGTCGCGAGGGGAGCGACGAGGTTGAGCTCGAGGACGGCGCGCAGGTCGTCGAGGCCGATCCGCTCGACGTCGGCCTGGAAGCCCTGACCGGCGTTGTTCACGAGCACGTCGATGCGGCCGAACGCGTCGAGGGCGGCCCGCGCCAGGGCGTCCACCTGCGCGCGGTCGGTGACGTCGCAGCGGACGGCGATGGCGCCGCCCCCGATCTCGTCCGCCAGCGCGCGGATGCGCTCCTCCCTCCGGGCCGCGAGCACGACCCGTGCCCCTGCCCGGGCGGCCGCGCGCGCCGTGGCCGCGCCGATCCCCGACGACGCTCCCGTGATGACGACGACCGCGTCCCGTACCTGCATGGCTCCTCCTCCGTGGGCCGCGACGCGACCCGAGGCGAGTAACGATACTCTCCGGTAGCGGAACTCCGAGACGGGCCTATCCTGGACGGGATGGACACCCCCGCCGACGCTCCCCGACCCCGCGTCGGCCGCCCCGTCGACCGCTCGGGCGACGCCGCGATCCTCGCCGCCGCCCTCGACCTCGTCGCCGAGCGGGACTACGACGGCATGGCCCTCGACGAGGTCGCGGCCCGCACCGGCCGGGCCAAGACGACGATCTACCGACGGTGGGCGACGAAGGAGGACCTCGTGCTCGCGGCGATCCGCAGCGTCGGCCGTCCGCCGGAGGCCGAGACCATGCCCGACACCGGATCCCTGCGCGACGACCTCCTGGCCGTCGTCGACTCGGGCTGGCTCGGCGGCCCTGACCGACGGGCCGCCGTGTTCGCCGGCCTCGCGCCCGCGATGCGCGGATCCGAGCGCCTGGCCGGGGCGATCCGCTCCGAGGTCACGGATCCGTACGTCGAGGTCTACGGCCGTCTGCTGCGCCGCGCGATCGAGCGGGGCGAGGCGCCCGCGCGGTCGGATGCCGCGATCTCCCTGCTGGCCGAGGTCGTCCCGACGATGAGCACCCAGCGCCTCGCCGCGGGGCGCGGACCGGTGCGGCGCGAGTTCTTCGTCGCGGTCATCGACGAGGTGCTGCTGCCGGCGCTCGGGATCCGGTAGCGGGCGCCTCCGGATAGCCTCGACCGCATGCTGATCCGCCCCGCCACCGACGCCGACTGGCCCCTGATCCACCCCTTCTACCGCGCCGTCGTCGACGCCGGCCGCACCTACGCGCTGCCGGCCGGCCAGTCGCTCGAGGAGGCGCGGCCGAACTGGATGGCGGAGGCGCCCGCGCGCACGTTCGTCGCGGTGGACGACGACGGGACGGTGCTCGGATCCGCGAAGGCCGGCCCGAACCGGCCCGGCCGCGGGGCGCACGTCGCCACGGGATCGTTCCTCGTGGATCCCGCGCACAGCGGCCGCGGCGTCGGCCGGGCCCTCGGCGAGCACGTGATCGCGTGGGCGCGTGCGGAGGGCTACCGGGCGATCCAGTTCAACGCCGTCGTGGAGACCAACCGCGCGGCCGTCCACCTGTGGGAGTCGCTCGGCTTCCGGGTCATCGGCACGGTCCCCGAGGCGTTCGACGACGCGGAGGACGGGCTCGTCGGCCTGCACGTGATGCACCTTCCGCTCGTCGAGGCCGTCCGCTGACGGCCGGGCCGCACGCCGCCCCGGCTACAGTCGCACCATGACCGACGACCGCCGCGACGACCTCCCCGCGAGCGGCGGCGGCGACGGCCTCGACGACGACCTCGACGCCCGCCACGGCGGCTCCCGCCCCGTGCTGCGCGAGCTCCCGGCG
>NZ_QWGT01000217.1 GCF_003576405.1 Clavibacter lycopersici | reverse complement strand
CGCGCCCGCCGAGGCCCCGGAGCGCACGGAGCCGCAGGCGCCCGCCGCGGAGGCGCCTTCCGCTCCCGCGGAGGACCCGACGCCGGCCGACGCGCCCGTGGAGGAGCCCGCCCTGTCGACCCTCGAGCCGCGCGAGGCCATCCGACTCGAGCCGGTGCAGATCCTCGACATCCCGGTGGCGAGCACCCGCACGGCCCCGCGCCGCGTGATCTCGGCCGACGCGGAGCAGCTCCTCGGCTCCGTGCTCGACGCGCTGCCGCAGCCCAAGGAGCCGGGCCAGGGACGCTCGCGCAGCCGCCGGGTCTCGACCGCGACGCTCACGACGCCGGCCCCGACGGACGACGAGAGCTGAGGCAGCGGTCGCCCGCGGGGCGGCCGCACGACGCGAGGGCCCGGAGCAGACGCTCCGGGCCCTCGCGTCGCACCCGGGCTCCGCTCAGGGGGCGGGGGAGCGCCGCTCGCGCTGGGTGACCCGCAGCCCGCTCGCCTGCAGACGCCGCACGAGATCGCGGTTGGAGACCGGCAGGGCGCCGCGTGCCACGAGCTCCGCGTAGCGGTCCTCCGGCACGTCGTAGTGGTCGCGGTCGAAGGCCCGCTCGGGGATCCCGGCTGCCCGGGCGAACGCGTGGAGCTCCTCGAGCGACGCGTCGCTCACCAGGTGCGCCCAGAGCGTGCCGTGCGCGGGCCAGGCCGGTCGGTCGAGGAGCACGCTCATCCTGCGAGCTTAGGCAGGCGGTGCCGGCCGACGGACCGCGCGGATGCCGTGGATGCGCGCGACGCGCCCGGCGCGCATGCGTCGGGACGGCGATCCACTCGCGTATGATCGACCGAGGACGCCGGGGGTCCACGGAGTTTGACCCCTGTCCGGCGTTCCGGTAACGTGAGTCGCTGGCATGCGCTGATCCTCGGGATCGTGCGCCTGCAGCAGACTTCCTCCAATGATTCGGGCCACAGGGCGTCAAGTCCCCAGTGAGTCAAGCCCGCGAGAGAAAACAGGTACGGAAAAGTGGTTTACGCAGTTGTGCGCGCCGGCGGTCGGCAGGAGAAGGTCGAGGTCGGGACCATCGTCACGATGGACCGGGTCAAGAACCAGCAGAGCGGCAAGGTCGTGCTCCCCGCGGTCCTGCTCGTCGACGGCGACACCATCACCACGGACGCCGCGAAGCTCGCCGACGTCACCGTCAGCGCCGAGATCCTGAACGACCTCCGCGGTCCCAAGATCGTCATCCAGAAGTTCAAGAACAAGACCGGGTACAAGAAGCGCCAGGGGCACCGCCAGGACCTCACGCGCGTCCAGGTCACCGAGATCAACTAGCACCGAGACCGCAGGGAGATACAGATGGCACACAAGAAGGGCGCGAGCTCTACCCGCAACGGCCGTGACTCGAACGCCCAGCGCCTCGGCGTGAAGCGCTTCGGCGGCCAAGTCGTCGGCGCCGGCGAGATCATCGTCCGCCAGCGCGGCACGCACTTCCACCCCGGCGTCAACGTCGGCCGTGGCGGCGACGACACGCTGTTCGCCCTCTCCGCCGGCTCGGTGGAGTTCGGCGTCAAGGGCGGCCGCAAGGTCGTCAACATCGTCGTCCCGGCCTAGCGCAGGCCGACAGCACGGACGCTGCCGCGGCATCGCCGCGCAGCAACTTCAAGGGCGGGCCTCGGCCCGCCCTTGTCTGCGTTCCGCAGGGAACACCTCTAGAAGAAACGAGCACCAGCCATGGCGACATTCGTCGACACCGTGACCCTCCACCTGCGGGCGGGAAACGGCGGGAACGGCTGCGTCTCGGTGCGCCGCGAGAAGTTCAAGCCCCTCGCGGGTCCCGACGGCGGCAACGGCGGCAACGGCGGGGACATCGTCCTCGTCGCCGACCCCCAGGTCACCACGCTGCTGGCGTACCACCGCGGGCCCCACCGCTCCTCGCGCAACGGCGGACCCGGCATGGGCGACCACCGCCACGGCACGCTCGGCGAGACGCTCGAGCTGCCCGTGCCCGTCGGCACCGTCGTCAAGGACGTCGACGGCAACGAGCTCGCCGACATGGCCACGCCCGGCATGCGCTACGTCGCCGCCGAGGCCGGCCAGGGCGGGCTCGGCAACGCCTCGCTCGCCACGACGAAGCGCAAGGCACCCGGCTTCGCGCTGCTCGGCACGCGCGGCTACGAGGGCGACGTCGTCCTCGAGCTGAAGGTCGTCGCCGACGTGGCGCTCGTCGGCTACCCGTCCGCGGGCAAGTCGAGCCTGGTCGCCGCCATCTCGGCCGCGAAGCCGAAGATCGCCGACTACCCCTTCACCACGCTGCACCCGAACCTCGGGGTCGTCGAGGTGGCCGACTCGCGCTACACCGTGGCCGACGTGCCCGGCCTCATCGAGGGCGCGAGCGAGGGCAAGGGCCTCGGCCTCGAGTTCCTCCGCCACGTGGAGCGCTGCTCGGCCCTCCTGCACGTGCTCGACTGCGCGACGCTGGATCCCGGTCGCGACCCCATCTCGGACCTCGACATCATCCTCACCGAGCTCGCCGCGTACCCGGTCCCCGACGGCCAGGTGCCGCTGCTCGAGCGCCCGCAGCTCATCGCGCTCAACAAGATCGACGTGCCCGAGGCCCAGGAGCTCGCGGAGCTCGTGCGCCCGGAGCTCGAGGCGCGCGGCTACCGCGTCTTCGAGATCTCCACGGTGAGCCACGACGGCCTGCGCCAGCTGTCCTTCGCCCTCGCCGAGCTCGTCGAGGAGGCCCGCACCAAGGCGGCGGAGGAGCCCGAGGCGCCACGCATCGTCCTGCGGCCCCGCGCCGTCAACGAGAAGCCGTTCACCATCCGCGTCGACGGCGGCAGCTACGGCGACATCTACCGCGTCCTCGGCACCAAGCCCGAGCGCTGGGTGCAGCAGACCGACTTCACGAACGACGAGGCCGTGGGATACCTGGCCGACCGGCTCGCGAAGCTGGGCGTCGAGGACGGCCTGTTCAAGGCCGGCGCGGTCGCCGGATCCAGCGTCGTGATCGGCGAGGGCAGCGGCGTCGTCTTCGACTGGGAGCCCACCCTCACCTCCACCGCGGAGCTCATCACGAGCCCCCGCGGCGCCGACGCCCGCGTCGACCCCCTCAACCGCCGCACCAACCAGTCGCGCCGCGAGGACTACTTCGCGCGCATGGACGCCAAGGCCGAGGCCCGCGCCGAGCTGGTGCGCGAGGGCGAGGCCGGCCTGTGGGCCGACGAGGACGGCGCGACCGACGACCAGGCGGCCGCGGACGAGAAGGCCTGACGCGTGGGCACGACCACGCGCGCGGGCATCGCGGGGGCGCGGCGCATCGTCGTGAAGGTCGGCTCGTCGTCCATCAGCGGCGACAACGCCGGGCAGATCGCGCCCCTCGTGGACGCGATCGCGGCCGCCCACGGGCGCGGCGCCGAGGTCGTCCTCGTCTCCTCCGGCGCCATCGCGACGGGGATGCCGTTCCTCCGCCTCGAGGACCGCCCGGCCGACCTCGCCACCCAGCAGGCCGCCGCCGCGGTCGGCCAGAGCGTGCTCATCTTCCGCTACCAGGAGAGCCTCGACCGCTACGGCATCGTCGCCGGCCAGGTGCTCCTCACGGCGGGCGACCTCGCAGCGCCCGACCACCGGGAGAACGCCCAGCGCGCCATGGAGCGGCTGCTGGGCCTGCGGCTCCTGCCCATCGTCAACGAGAACGACACGGTGGCCACGCACGAGATCCGCTTCGGCGACAACGACCGGTTGGCGGCGCTCGTCGCCCGGCTGGTCGACGCCGACCTGCTGCTCCTCCTCTCGGATGTGGACGCGCTCTACACGCGCCCCCCACAGGAGCCGGGTGCCCGGCGCATCGAGCACGTGGCGTTCGGCGACGAGCTCGAGGGCGTCGAGATCGGCAGCACGGGCACCGGCGTCGGCACCGGGGGAGCGGTGACGAAGGTCGCGGCGGCGCGCCTCGCCGCCGAGGCGGGCACCGGGGTGCTCCTCACCTCCACCGCGCAGGTCGCGGAGGCCCTCGCCGGCGCGCACGTCGGCACCTGGTTCGCGCCCCGCGGCTGAGCCCGCCCCGCACTCCTCGCCCCGGCACGCGGGCCGCGCCTGGCTAGGCTGCCGTGCATGCCCTCGAACGCCTCCGCCTCACCCGCCGTCGTGCCCACCACCTCGGCCGGGCCCGTGGAGCCGCAGCAGGACGCCGATCTCCAGCTGATCCTCGAAGGCGCCCGGACCGCGTCCACGGCTCTCGCCGCCAGCACGTCCGGGCAGCGCGACGCCGCGCTCGACGCCATCGCGACCGCCCTCGTCGCGGCCGCCGACCGCGTCGTCGCGGCCAACGGCGACGACCTCGCGGCGGGCCGAGCGTCCGGCCTGGCCGCTGGCCTCCTCGACCGGCTGACGCTCGACGCACGGCGCGTGGCGTCCCTGGCCGACGCCGTCACCGGGATCCGGGGGCTCGACGACCCGCTCGGCCACGTGGTCCGCGGCCGCACGCTCCCGAACGGCCTGCTCCTCTCGCAGGTGCGCGTCCCCTTCGGGGTCGTGGGCGCGATCTACGAGGCGCGTCCCAACGTCACGGTCGACATCGCCGCCCTCGCGCTGAAGAGCGGGAACGCCGTCGTGCTCCGCGGCGGATCCGCAGCCCTCCGCACCAACGCCGTCCTCGTCGACGTCATGCGCGGCGCCCTCGAGCGCGCGGGCCTGCCCGCCGACGCCGTGCAGACGGTCGACGTGCACGGGCGCGCGGGCGCGGCGCG
>NZ_QWGT01000216.1 GCF_003576405.1 Clavibacter lycopersici | reverse complement strand
GCGGGAGCGTCGGCGTCGGGCGCGTCCGGCACCGGCCGGATCGCCACGCCCGCCGCCTCGAGCGCGTCGCGCACCGCCCGGGCGAGGCCCACGGCACCGGGGGTGTCGCTGTGCAGGCAGAGGGAGTCGGGGTCGAGCCGCACCACGGATCCGTCGATCGCGACGACCGTGCCCTCCGTCGCCATGCGCACCGAGCGGGCGGCGACCTCGGCCGGGTCGTGGATCACGGACCCCTCCTGCCGCCTCGAGACGAGCGCGCCCTCGGGCGTGTACGCGCGGTCGGTGAACGCCTCGACGCGCGTCGGCAGCCCCGCCGCGGCGGCCAGCCGCAGGATCTCGGAGCCGGGGAGGCCCAGCACGGGGAGCGTCGGATCCAGCGCCACGACCGCGTCCACCACCGCCTGCGCCTGCACCGGGTCGTGCGCGATGCGGTTGTAGAGCGCGCCGTGCGGCTTGATGTAGGAGACGCGCGCGCCGACGGTCCGCGCCATCCCGGAGATCGCCGCCAGCTGGTAGAGCACGTCGCCCGTCACCTCGGCGGGCGATGCGTCGAGGTCGCGCCGGCCGAAGCCCGCGAGGTCGCGGTACGCGACGTGCGCCCCGACGGCCACGCCGTTCCGGGCCGCGCGCTCGAGCGCGTGCAGCATGACGAGCGGATCCCCCGCGTGGAAGCCGCACGCGACGTTCGCGCTCGAGACGACGTCGAGCATCGCGTCGTCGTCGCCGAGGGTCCAGCGGCCGAAGGACTCGGCCAGGTCGCTGTTGAGGTCGATCTGCATGGCGTCTCCCCTGCGGTTCTCGCGCCGCGTCGGGCGCCGGCGCCCGCCCGTCGCGTGGCCGTCCCACCAGGCTAGGCGGCCGCCGCGGCGCGCGGGGTGCCGGGGGCCGCGGATAGACTCGTGGACCGTGACTACCCGCACCCTCATCAAGAACCTGGCCGCCCTCGACGACGGGGACGTGGCCGTCTCCGGCTGGGTCGAGACCGTCCGGGATCAGAAGAAGATCCAGTTCGTGATCCTCCGCGACGAGTCGGGCGCGGTGCAGCTCACCTACAAGCGCCAGGGCGACGAGGATGCGACCGCCGACACCATCTCGGGTCTCGCGGCCGGCACCTTCCTCACCGCGACCGGCACGCTCAAGCACGACGAGCGCGTGAAGCTCGGCGGCCTGGAGATCGGGCTGTCCGGCATCGAGGTCGCGGGCGCGGCCATCCCGGAGACGCCCATCGCGGCGGACTCCTCCATCGACAAGCGCCTCGACTGGCGCTTCATCGACCTGCGCGCGCCCCGCAACTCGCTCATCTTCCGCGTGCAGACCACGCTGGTCCACGCGCTGCGCACCTACTGGGTCGAGCACGACTTCATCGAGGTCTTCTCCCCGAAGCTCATGGCCACCCCCTCGGAGTCGAACGCCGAGCTGTTCAAGGTCGACTACTTCGACGGCGTCGCGTACCTCGCGCAGAGCCCGCAGTTCTTCAAGCAGATGGCGCAGTCCGCCGGCTTCGGCAAGATGTTCGAGGTCGGCCCGGCGTTCCGCGCCGACCCGTCCTTCACCTCGCGCCACGCGACCGAGTTCACCTCGGTGGACGCGGAGATCAGCTGGATCGAGAGCCACGAGGACGTCGCCCGCCTCCAGGAGGAGCTCATCGTCGCCGCGCTCACCGCGGTGAAGGAGAAGCACGGCGACGAGATCCGCGAGCTGTTCGACGTGGAGGTGACCGTGCCGAGCATCCCGTTCCCGCGGATCCCGCTGCTCGAGGCCAAGGACATCGTCGCCAAGCGCGGCCACGTCATCGACCGCGCGGACGACGACCTCGACCCCGAGGGCGAGCGCCAGATCGCGGCGCACGTGATGGAGGAGTTCGGCCACGAGTTCGTGTTCCTCACCGACTACCCGTCGACGATCCGGCCCTTCTACCACATGCGGAACGCCGAGGACCCGACGATCACGAACAGCTACGACCTCATCTGGAACGGCGTCGAGATCACCACGGGAGCGCAGCGCGAGCACCGCATCGACGTGCTCGAGGCGCAGGCACGCGAGAAGGGCCTCGACCCCGAGGAGCTCGGCTCGTACCTCGACTTCTTCCGCTACGGCGTGCCGCCGCACGGCGGATTCGGCATGGGCCTCAACCGCGTGCTGATGCTGCTGCTGCACCAGTCGAACCTGCGCGAGGTCACGTACCTCTTCCGCGGGCCGAACCGGCTCGCCCCGTAGGTCACGCTCCACCGGACGGCCCGATCCCCTCTCGGAGGGGGTCGGGCCGTTCCGCGTGCACGGCCCCGCTTCCGGGGCGAGTGGGCTGAGGATCTACATCGCTCGGGGGAACCGCGGCCGCCCGCCGGTCCGTAACGTGGCCGTGCGTCCACGTGGGCGTCCGCCCGCCGATCCGAGGAGCCCGCATGTCCCAGGAGACGCGTCTGGACCGGCGCATCGCATCCGGCATCGCCCGGCACGGCCGGCTGCGGAGACCGAGCGGGATGCGCACCGCGGTCCTCGCCGCGGTCGTGGTGGCGGCCGTCGCGGTCGTGAGCACCGGATCCGTCGCCGCGTTCGCCGCGTGGGACCTCGCGCGCACGGTGCAGGCGAACGCCGTGGACATCGGGGACGGGCAGGCGCCGCCGCCCTCCATCGGCGGGATCGACGGGGGTGCGAACATCCTGCTGGTCGGCGGCGACACCCGCGAGGGCCAGGGCGACGGCTACGGCAGGGGCAAGGACGTCCAGACCGGCAACCTCAACGACGTCACGATGCTCCTGCACATCAGCGAGGACCACACGCGCGCGACCGTCGTCTCCTTCCCGCGCGACATGCTCGTCGACATGCCCGCGTGCACCCGTCCGGACGGCTCGGAGGAGCCCGCGTCCTCGGGCGTGCAGATCAACGTGGCCCTCAAGCGCGGCGGGCTGCCCTGCGTCGTGCGAGCCGTGGAGGCGATCACCGGCCTCGAGGTCCCCTACGGCGGCGTCATCCAGTTCAACGGGGTCGTCGCGATGTCGAACGCGGTCGGCGGCGTGCCCGTGTGCATCGCGAAGCGGCTCCACGATCCCAAGACGGACCTCGACCTGCAGCCCGGGATCCACCCGCTCCAGGGGCGCGAAGCCGTCCAGTTCCTCCGCACCCGCTACGGCGTGGGCGACGGGAGCGACATCGACCGGATCAGCAACCAGCAGGTGTTCCTCAGCGCCCTCCTGCGCACCATCACGGCGACGGACACGTTGACGAACCCGGCCAAGGTGTACGGGATCGCACGCGCCGCGGTCGACAACATGGTGCTGTCCACGTCGCTCGACACCCCGGCCGCGATCGCGTCGCTCGCCCTCACCGTGAAGGACATCCCGCTCGACCGCTTCACCTTCGTGCAGTACCCGAGCATCCGGCTGGAGAACCAGCGCGTGGCGCAGGATGTCGCGAAGGGCGACGAGATGATCGGCCTCATCGCGGCCGACGCCGACTTCACCCTGGCGCCAGGGAGCACCGGCGACGGTGTCGCGGCCCCCGGGGCCCCGGCGCCGACCACGCCGACACCCGACGCGGGCGCCGAGCCCTCCGCGGATGCGTCGGCCCCGTCCGTGCTGCCCGACGGCGTGACCGGCCAGACGGCCGCGGAGGAGACCTGCTCCAATGGCTGACGCGAGCCCACCCGCCCTCCTCCTCAACGGCACCTACGGCGTCGGCAAGAGCGCCGTGCTCGACCACGTCGGCGACCTGCTCGCGGAGGCCGGGCGGCCGTTCAGCCTGATGGATGTCGACTGGTACCACCGGTCGTGGCCGCCGGCGTCGTGGGATCCGGAGAACGTCGTCATCGAGGCGCGCGCCATGGCCGCCACGTGGGCGCTCTTCCAGGAGGCGGGGCCGCGGCAGCTCGTGGTCAGCGGCGTGGTCGCGGAGCGCACCGACCTCGAGCGGTACCGCGACGCGCTCGGCATCGACGTGCGGTGCGTGCGCCTCACCGCGTCGCCGGCCGTCGTCGAGGCCAGGCTGCGGTCCCGCTACGACGCCGACCGCCGCGCCGCGCTCGACTGGCACCTGGCCCGCCACGCCGAGCTGGCCGCGCGGCTGCAGGCGGCCGATCTCGACGAGACGACGATCGCGACGGATGCCCGCAGCCCGCGCGAGATCGCCCGGGCGGTCCTCGACGCGCTCGACGTGCTCGACGCCGGCGTCCGCTGGGCATCCGCTCGGTGACGGATCCGCCGCCCGGCCGGTGGACGTTTCCTCTCTTGCCGTAATATCTGGACCACCACTCGATGCCCCCACCCGCGGGTCGCCGAGCCGTCGCTGCCGCGGGATCCGCAGGATCCGTGACCTCGACGGGGACCAAGACGGGACACGGAGCAGGGCAGGGCATGGGCCAGCTGATCTTCGACAGCACCACCCGCACCACCATCGACGACCGGGCGCTCGCGCACCTGCAGATCGTCATGCTCAACAAGCTCCGCCGCAAGGAGAGCTTCGCGTTCTCGTGGAAGTACCCGGCGTCCGAGGGCGACGGGCGCAGCACCGTGTGGGTCGCCCCCGAGCTCCCGCTGCACTTCCGGTTCTCGGGAAGCCGGCCTCCCGCCATCAACCCGGCCTGGGTCGACGTGCTGATGGACAGCGCGAACACCGGCGCCGGGCTGCACCTGCTGCCGGAGCCGCCGCCCGGGTCGACCCCGCACGCCGAGCCGCGCGCCGACTGAGGACCGCGGGAGCGCGCCCCTGCGCCCGCGGTCCGATCCGCCCCGCCCGCGCCGCCCGACCCGACCCGACCAC
>NZ_QWGT01000215.1 GCF_003576405.1 Clavibacter lycopersici | reverse complement strand
GCCGTGGGCTGCGGTCCGGGGGTGGGGCGGCCGCCGGGCTTCGGGGCCGACGAACGGGCTCCGGGGCGCGGGGCGGACGAGGGAGCCGCGGCGGGTGCCGCCGCCTGTCCGGTGAGGCCGGCGGCCTCGAGGGCCGCCTTGAGCTTGCGGGCCACGGGGGGCTCGATGCTCGACGACGGTCCCTTGACGAACTCGCCCATCTCCTTGAGCTTGGCGAGTGCGGTCTTGCTGTCGACGCCGATCTCGGCGGCGATCTCGTGTACGCGTGGTTTTGCCACTGTTCTCCTGTCTGGGGGTCCTCTCCCAGGCAGGAGGGGACCGCTAGTGCTGGACGGATCTCATTTCGAGCCGCTCATTAGTTGTCCATGTGCCGTTCAGCCTGTTCTCTCGGATGCTCGCGCGCTCGGCTGGGCCGCGAGCCGCTCTCGTAGTCCCCCAAGAGCTGCGGGGTCGAGCGCCGCGTCGCTCCGCAGGGCCCGCCCGAAGGCACGCCGCGCGATCGCTCTGTCGATGCACTCGATGGTCGGATGGATCCACGCGCCCCTGCCGGCCATCACCGCGCGCTCGTCGATGACGAGGGAGCGGGTGCGGGGATCGGCGACGATCCGCTGGAGAGCGGACCTCGGGGCACGCCGACGACAGCCGACGCACGTTCTTACCGGATCCATACTAGCCCCTCCCTCCGGCGGCGGCGAGGACGGGTCCCGTCGGGCGGCGCTCAGTCGTCGCCCTCGAGGATCGAGTCGGGCTGGATGTCGATCTTCGCGCCCGTGAGCTTGGCGGCGAGGCGGGCGTTCTGGCCCTCCTTGCCGATGGCGAGCGACAGCTGGTAGTCGGGCACGAGCGCGCGCACGGCCTTGGTCGCCTGGTCGATGACG
This sequence comes from Clavibacter lycopersici, assembly GCF_003576405.1. GTDB lineage: Bacteria > Actinomycetota > Actinomycetes > Actinomycetales > Microbacteriaceae > Clavibacter > Clavibacter lycopersici. Next base: position 3,909 of record NZ_QWGT01000215.1, on the reverse strand, counting down.
AACGAGCTCGTGACCCGGGCGGGCGAGAGCGCGTTGCCGACGAAGACGGGCAGCGACTCGGAGTAGTCGACGATGTCGATCTTCTCGTCGTTGAGCTCCGCGGTGACCGCGCGGACGCGCTGCCCGAGCTCCCCGATGCATGCGCCCTTGGCGTTGATGCCGGGCTCGGTCGCGCGCACCGCGATCTTGGTGCGGTGGCCGGCCTCGCGGGCGAGCGAGACGATCTCCACGAGGCCCTGCGCGATCTCCGGCACCTCGAGCGCGAACAGCTTGCGGACGAGCGACGGGTGCGTGCGCGAGACCGTGATCTGCGGGCCCTTGGCGCCGCGGGAGACGCTGGTGACGTAGACGCGCAGGCGCGAGCCGTGCACGTACTTCTCGCCGGGCACCTGCTCCTCGGGCGGGAGGATCGCCTCGATGGTGCCGAGGTCGACGTGGATCATGCGCGGGTTCGGGCCCTGCTGCACGACGCCCGCGACGATGTCGCCCTCCCGGCCCTTGAACTCGCCGAGGATGCGGTCGTCGCCGATGTCGCGCAAGCGCTGGTTGATGACCTGCTTCGCGGCGAACGCGGCGATGCGGCCGAAGTCGCTCGGGCTGTCCTCGGACTCGCCGATGACGAGGCCGTCCTCGTCGAGCTCGGGGACGTGCACGGAGACGTGGCCGCTCTTGCGGTCCAGGTGCACGCGGGCGGGGGGCACGCCGTCGGCGACGGGCTTGGCGTCGGCCTGGTCGGTGTGCTTGAGGTAGGCGGTGAGGATGGCCTGCTCGATGATCGAGACGAGCTCCTCGAACGGGATCTCGCGCTCGCGCTCCATCAGGCGCAAGACGCTCAGGTCGATGTCCACGGTGCGACTCCTCTATTCGGTTGGAAACACTCGAGGCTACCCGACCGGGAGGGGTCGGGCAGCCTCGTCGTGGTGCGTGCGGGGATCAGCCGGCGGCGGTGAGCGCGCCGACGACGTCCGCGAGGGTGACCGGGGTGCGCTCGTTCGTGCGCCGGTCCCACAGCTCGGCCATGCCGTCGACCGCGCCGCGGCCGACGATGACGATGGTGGGCACGCCGATGAGCTCGGCGTCGCCGAACTTCACGCCGGGCGACACCTTGGGGCGGTCGTCGAAGAGCACGTCGAGGCCGGCGGCGTCGAGCGCGTCGACGAGCTCCTCGGACGCGGAGGCGATCTCGTCGCCCTTGCCGGTCATCACGACGTGCACGTCGAACGGGCTGATGGACGCGGGCCAGAGGAGGCCGCGCCCGTCCTGCGTGGCCTCGGCGACGAGCGCGAGGTTGCGGGTGATGCCGATGCCGTAGGAGCCCATGGTGACCGTGACGAGCTTGCCGTTCTCGTCGAGCACCTTGAGGCCCAGGGCCTCCGCGTACATCCGGCCGAGCTCGAAGACGTGGCCGATCTCGGTGCCGCGCGCGGTGCTGATGGGGCCGGATCCGTCGGGAGCGGGGTCGCCGTCGCGCACGTCGGCCGCCTCCACCACGCCGTCGGGCGTGAAGTCGCGGCCGGCGACGAGCGAGAGCACGTGCTTCCCGGCGACGTTGGCGCCCGTGATCCAGGAGGTGCCGTCGACGACGCGGGGGTCGACGAGGTAGCGCACCTTCGTGGTCGACGTGGATCCGAGGACGGGGCCGTCGGGCGACCACGGTCCGATGTAGCCCTTCACGAGGCCGGGCTGCTTCGCGAGGTCGCCCTCGGTGGCGGGCTCGACCTCGGCGGGGAAGAAGGCCACCTCGGCGCGCTTGAGGTCGATGTCGCGGTCGCCGGGGATCCCGACGACGACGAGCTCACGCGTGCCGTCGAGGTGGGTGAGCGCCAGCACGATGTTCTTCAGCGTGTCGGCGGCCGTCCAGGCGCGACCGTCCTCGCGGGGCTCGCGGGCGTTCGCGAGGTCGACGAGGGTGGCGATGGTGGGGGTGTCGGGCGAGTCGAAGACGCGCGCGGCGGGCTGGCCCTCGATGGGGATCGCCTCGGGGACGAGCGTCGTGAACGCCTCGACGTTGGCCGCGTAGCCGCCGGGCGAGCGCACGAAGGTGTCCTCGCCGATGGGCGTGGGGTGCAGGAACTCCTCGCTCTTGGACCCGCCCATGGCGCCCGCGTCGGCGGCGACGATGACGTACTCGAGGCCGAGGCGCTGGAAGATGCGCTCGTAGGCGTCGCGCTGGGCCTGGTAGCTCACGGCGAGGCCGGCGTCGGTGTGGTCGAAGGAGTAGGCGTCCTTCATCGTGAACTCGCGGCCGCGGAGGATGCCGGCGCGGGGACGGGCCTCGTCGCGGTACTTGTCCTGGATCTGGTAGATCGACAGGGGCAGGTCCTTGTAGCTCGAGTAGAGGTCCTTCACGAGCAGCGCGAAGAACTCCTCGTGCGTGGGCGCCAGCACCATGGGCGTGCGCTTGCGGTCCTCGAGGCGGAACATCCCGGGGCCGTACTCGTCGTAGCGGCCGGTGGCCTGGTACGGCTCGGCGGGCAGGAGCGCGGGGAAGTGCACCTCCTGGGCGCCGATGCGCTCCATCTCCTCGCGGACGATCGCCTCGACCTTGTTCTTGACGCGGAGGCCGAGCGGCAGCCAGGCGAAGATGCCGGGGGCCTGGCGGCGGATGTAGCCGGCGCGCACGAGGAGGCGGTGGCTGGCCACCTCGGCGTCGACGGGGTCTTCCCGGAGGGTGCGGACGAAGAGCTTGGAGAGGCGTGTGGACACCGGATCAGCCTAGCGATCCGTCCGGGCCCGCTCAGCGCACGGCGGCGTAGGAGAGGCGCAGGCGCTCGAAGCCCTCGTCGAGGGAGACGGCGGGGGTCCAGCCGAGCGCCCGGCGGGTCTCGCGCTGGTCGAACCAGTGCGCGGTGGAGAGCTGCTCCGCGAGGAAGCGGGTCATGGGCGGCTCGTCGGATCCGGGGCGCACGGCCCAGACGCGCTCGACCGCTCCTCCGGCGGCGCGGGCGAGGGCGGCGGGGACGCGGATCCGCGGAGCGGGGACGCCGGCGGCGCGGCACATGCCGGCGAGGAGCTCGGCGACGGGACGGGGCTCGCCGTTGGTGACGACGTACGCGCGGCCGTGCGCGGTGTCGGCGGCGTCGAGCGCGGCGACGATCGCGTCGGCCGCGTTGTCGCGGTAGACGGTGTCGATGAGCGCGGCGCCGTGACCGAGCAGCGGGAGGCGGCCGCGGGCGGCGCGGTCGACGATGCGGGCGACGAGCTGCGTGTCGCCCGGGCCCCAGACGAGGTGCGGGCGGACGGCGAGCACGCGCATGGCGGGGTCGTCGGCGGCCAGCGCGATGAGCTCGCCCTCGGCCTTGGTGCGGGCGTAGTCGCCGCGGGCCCGGACGGGATCCGCGGGCCCGGCGCCGTCACCGGTGATGGACAGGCCCGTGTGCGCGACCGACGGCGAGGAGACGTGGACGAACCGGGTGACGCCCGCCGCGCGGGCCGCGGCGAGGAGCGCGCGCGTGCCCTCGACGTTGACGGCGCGGAAGTCGGCCGGGTCGCCCGCGAGCGAGACCTTGGCGGCCAGGTGGATCACCGCGTCGACGCCCGCGACGGCGCGGACGACGGAACCCGGGTCGGTGACGCTGCCGCGGAGGTCGACGACGGCTCCCGGTACGGGAGCCGTGCCGCTCCCCGCGAGGCCGGACGGCTGGCGCTGGAAGGTGCGGACGGCGTGCCCGCCGGACGCGAGGCGCTCGGCGACGGCGCGGCCGAGCATGCCGCTGGCGCCCGTGACGAGGACGATCACGGGGCGGTCACCCGGCCGCCCGCGAGGATCCCCGCGGCCCAGCGGCCGAGGCGAGCGCGGTCGACCTTGGAGTTGTGGCGGACGTCGGTCGGCAGGACGGGCACGACGATCACTGCGGCGACGGGGACGCCGACCGCGGCGCGCACGGCGGACGCGAGGCCCGCGTCGCC
>NZ_QWGT01000214.1 GCF_003576405.1 Clavibacter lycopersici | reverse complement strand
GGCGTCGCCGCCGCGGCCGGGGCCCCGACCCCGCCACGCGGCCGGGTCTCCCGGGTCCTCCGCGCCCTGCGCCCGGTCGACGCCGTGGTCGTCGCGGTGCTGACGCTCTGGATCTTCATCGGCCCGATGACGGACGACGACGGCTACTACGCCGCCATGTCGCTCAACGACGGCGTCGCCGGCTTCGTCGGCAACTACTACCAGATGTTCAACCAGTCGTTCACGCCCTTCACCTGGTTCTGGCAGCTGCTCGGCGCCTGGCAGGAGCTCGGCGGCCGCTCGCCCGTCTGGCTGCGCGTGCCGGCGCTCGTCGCCGGCGTCGCCGCCTGGTTCATCACCCGCCACCTGCTCGAGCGGGCCGCGGTCCGCCTCTCCCGTCGCGCCCGCCTCTGGGCCCGCGGCCTCCTCGCGGCCACGTTCCTCATCTGGTGGCTGTCGTACACGATCGGCAGCCGGCCCGAGATCCTCGGATCCCTCGCCGGGGTCGTCGTCGTCGCGCTCGTCCTGCGATCCCGCGACCGCGGGACCCTCCTGCCCGCCGCGATCGCCGCCCTCACGGCCGGCCTCGCGTTCGCGGCGCACCCCACCGGCGTCGTCGCGTTCGCGCCGCTGCTCCTCGGCATCCCCGGGTTCTGGCGCCTCGCGTACCAGGGCGGTTCGCGCCTGGCCGCCGCCGCGCGCACCATGGCCGTCCTCTCCGTCGGATCCGTCGCCCTGTTCGCCGCCTTCGCCGACGCGACCCTGTCGGACGCGCTCACGGGGCCGAAGCGCTTCGCCGCGGTCGAGACGCCGCTCACCTGGCTGAACGAGTGGTCCCGGTACGCGCTGCTCATGAACGACATCCCGATGGGGTCGTACGCGAAGCGGTCCGTCGTCCTCCTGGCCCTCGTGCTCCTGATCTGGTGGGTCGCCACCTACGCCGCGTCCCGCATGTCGCCCCGCGCGGCCCGGCTCATCCCGGCCCCCCTCGAGCTCGCCGGCTGGGGCCTCGCGCTCTCGTTCGTGCTGCTGTGGATCACCCCGAGCAAGTGGACGCACCACTTCGGCGCCATCTCCTCCGTCGGTCCGCTGTTCGTCACGCTGATCCTCGTCCTCGCGCCCGGCATCGTGACCGGCCTGCTGCACGGCCGCCGTGCGCCGTGGTGGCTGACGCCGCTCGCGGTCGCGAGCCTCGTCCCCGTCATCGTCTTCTCCCTGCACGGGCCGAACGCCTGGGCGTACGCCTGGGGCCAGGGCATGTTCGGCGACGGCCGCGAGCCCGGCTTCGGGCCCGTCCACTTCGGCGCGCTGCCCATCTGGGTCCTCGTCGCGATCGCGGTCGTCGTCGTCGCCGTCGTCGTCCAGCGCCGCGCCGGTCGTGCCTGGTCGGAGCCGCGCAGCCTCTGGTCCGTCACGGCGCTCGCGACCGTGTTCGCGCTCGTCACGGGCGGCTACCTGGTGGGCACGTTCTCCCTCGCCGCCGCCCGGGGCCTCGACGGCTACTCCGTCGGCGCCGCGAACCTCGAGGACCCGTCCGGATCGCAGTGCCTCACGGGCGCGGCCATCACGACCTGGGACGCGAGCGCCGGCCGCCCCCTCGCGATCGACGAGGGCACCGAGGCCGAGGCCGCCGATCCCGCGTCCTTCTCGCTGGGCGGCGGATGGCCCGCGTCCGACCCGCCGCCCGCCCTGGCCGACGGCATCGCGCTCTGGGGCAGCTACGCCGAGGGAGGCGACACGGTGGGGACCATGACCACGCCGTGGTACCGCGTCCCCGAGGTGGGTGACCGCCAGCGCATCGCGGTCCTCGTCGGCGGCGAGCTGGCCGCGGGCGACTCCGACCGGCTGCGCCTCCAGATCCGCGACGCCGACGACCGGGTGATCGACCTCGGCGGCGTGGCCGTCGAGGACACGGTCGACCGGCCCGGCTGGCGCACCATCGCGATCGACCCGTCGAAGCTGTCGCCCGGCGACGAGATCCGCCTGCAGGCGCAGGACGGCACCACGGGCGCGGACGGCTGGTTCGGCTTCACCGCCCCCGTGCTCGTCGACCCGGTGTCGTTCAACGACCTCGCAGCGCCCGACGCGCCGACCGCCGTCACGTGGACCTCCTCCTTCTGGTTCCCGTGCCAGCGGCCCGTGTCCATCGCCCACGGCATCATCGAGCGACCGGTGCTGGCCACGACGTTCGGCGACGGCGGCCCGGACAACATCTGGGTGCAGCGGCGCGGCGGATCCCTCGCCGGCGTCGAGCGCTCCTCCACCGTGGTCACGCTGGCCTCGGACATGGAGGGCGCCGGCAGCTCGTGGGGCCGCGTCCAGCTGTTCGACTACCCCTACGCGGCCGGCGCCTACGACCTCACGGTCGAGCGCGTGTCGACCTGGGGCTGGCGCACGCCCTTCGACGAGGTGTCGCAGATCGTCGAGTACGACCGGGAGCAGGGCGCCTCGGAGTGACACCGGTGCGGCGCGCGGAGCACGCCGCACCGGACCGGCGCTGACGCGTCGCCTGACCGGCTCGGCGCCGCATGATGCGGCCGACGCACGTCAGCCGCAGACCGGCATGCCGCCGGACGCCGCGCGGGTACCCGATCACGGACGTGCGTGGCGACGGCCGGCCGCCGGGCACCTCCCCCTACGACGAGGACCGTGCGCCTGTCCGGCGCACGGTCCTCGTCAGGTGTCGGCGGTGCTAGTTGTAGACGACCTGCACGCCCTGGGTGCCGACGACGATGCGACCGCCCGCGAACTCCTGCACGACCTCGCCCCCCGAGCTGCGCTCCTCGCCGACCGGCAGGCCCAGGCGGCTCGCCGAGGCGCCGAGCGCCACGTACCGGTCGCCGATCCACCCGCGGACCATGAACGCGCCGCGCGCGGACGAGTAGATGCCGCCGCCCGCGAAGCGCTGCGCGGCGCCGTTCGGCACCGCGGTCTCGATCCCGGTGGGCGAGCCGAGCACGCCGGACTGCTCGCCCGCCGCGACGTAGCGGTCGCCGATCCACCCGCGGACGCCGAACGCGCCGCGGGAGGACGAGTAGAAGCGCCCGCCCTGGAACTGCTGCTGAGCACCCTGCGACGTGGGCCGCTCGTCCGCGGTGGACAGCCCGAACGCGCCGGTGGCGGCGCCGCGTGCGCGGTAGGCGTCGGCGATCCACCCGCGCACCGTGCTGGTCCCGCTCGACGTGGCCGAGACCAGCCCGCCGGTGAAGTCCTGGTACGCGCCGCCCGCGACCTGCTTCTCGTCCGCCCGGGGGAAGCCGAGGACGCCCGCGTCGCGGCCGAGCGCGCGGTACCTGTCGCCGATCCAGCCCCGGACCATGAACGCGCCGGCGGACGAGGAGACGACGTCGCCGCCCGCGAACGCCTGGCGAGCGCCGCCCCGCACGGCGGCCTCGTCGGAGGACGGGAAGCCGAGCACGCCGCCGGAGCCGCCCGCCGCCGTGAAGCGGTCGCCGATCCAGCCGCGCACGGCGTAGGCGCCCGCCGCGGACGAGTAGACCGAGCCGCCGGAGAACCGCTGGACGGCTCCCCCGGAGATCGACTGCTCGTCGGCGAGCGGCGACCCGAGGGGCCCGCCCGAGGATCCGCCGCGGACCCACGCATCGCGGATCCAGCCCCGGACGACGAACGCGCCCGCGGAGGACGACACGATGCTGCCGTTCCGGAAGTCCTGCGCCGCACCGCCGGGCACGGCCCGCTCGGGGCCGGTCGCGGCGCCGAGGACGCTGGACGGGCCCCCGATCGCCCGGTACTTGTCCCCGATCCAGCCGCTCACGTCGAACGAGCTCGAGCCGAACCAGTCGGTGAAGTACGCGTAGAAGTTGCGGTTGCCGTACGCGGAGCAGCTGCCGCCGGATCCGTATGAGGTGGCCAGCGCCGCGCGGTCCGGCTGGTACGGCGTGTAGTAGTAGAGGCTCGACGTGGCCTGGTTCGAGATGTAGACGGCGCTGCTCCCGCACGACGCGTCGGGGTGGTAGAGCACCTGCACCGTCGTGCCCTTGGCGTAGCGCGTGTAGCGCGTGCCCCACGCCGTGCCGGGGCCCGTCCCCGCGGGGTTGGAGTAGCGCTGGAACGCCCACGCCGCCTTGTAGACCTGGTTGTAGAAGCCGTAGAACTGCTCGTCGCACGCCGCGGTGTCGGGGCAGCCGTAGCCGGTGGCCGATCGGTAGGCGCGCGCCGACGGGGCGGTCGACAGGACGAGGCCCTGCTCCTTCTGGAGCAGGACGATGAGGACCTGCGGGTTGATGCCGCACGCGCGGCCGACCTTCGCGATGATGTCGGCGGCGCTCTCGTTGCGCGCCCCCTGGTACGGACCGCACATGGGGTCGGCGCCGCGGGAGAAGGTGTCCTGCCGGTAGTCCTTGAGGCACGTGTAGCCGGAGCGGCACGACGGGTTGCGCTGCGCGAGGAAGGTCTGCACCTGGGGCGCGCTCATGGTGCCCTCGTCGAAGAACACCGCGTCCGAGATGATCGCGCCGGCTCGGAAGCCGGACATGTCCGCCGCCTCGGCCGTCTCCCGCGTGCCCACGGCACCCGCCATCATGATCCCGCACGCCGTCGCGACGACGGCGATGACCGCCACCATCCGACGCGCGGATCCCCTCATCCGTCGCACTTGACGCCCCCGCTCCCGCAGGCGCTGTCGCGCGCCTCGCTGGGACATGCTAACCGGTGGTCGCATCCCGGCAGACCGCGGGGATCCGCGCGGCGACCACGGGGATCCGCGGCACGACCCCGGTGGGTCACCCCGGGGACGCGGCACGGCCCGGCGCCGGAGCGCCGGGCCGTGCCGGGTCGTGGGTCAGCGGCCGTCGCG
>NZ_QWGT01000213.1 GCF_003576405.1 Clavibacter lycopersici | reverse complement strand
GGCCGCGGCGGTGGACGCGCGGCCGATGAGCCGCGCCTCCGCCCACGCGCAGGCGAGACCCGCGACATCCGCGTCGACGAGGAGGGCGCGCGGGGCGTCGGCGGTCGCGGGGGCGACGGCGAGGATCCGCAGCACGACCGCCGAGGCCGACGCCGTGCGCGACGCACGGCCGCTGCTGCACCGCTCGACGGCCGCAGCGGTGGTCGCGCAGGGCGTGCCGCGCTCCGCGGCGAGAGCGACGAGGGACACGGCGCCGACGCGCAGGTCGGTCGTGGTCGCGACGGTGCCGGTGGGCCATTCGGCGGCGGCGAGCGGATCCGGGATGCTGCGGCGGAGCGACGGGAGGATCGCGGTGAGGGTCATGGCAGCAGGTCTACCGCCGCGGACGGCGGCCACGGCCCGCCCTCATGGAAGCCGTGCGGCGGGGGCCGCGACCCTCACGGGATCCGCACGCCGGGGACGCCTCGGGCGCCCCGAGCGCGGAGCGGGCATGCTCGAGGGGACCCGTCCGCCGCATCCCGAAGGAGACGCATGCCCGAGAACCGCGATCCCGCCCTGCCCTGGCTCCTCTTCGACATCGGCGGGGTGCTCATCACGCGGCCGGACGACATCGGCGCGCTGAGCCGGGCGCTGGATCCCGCGGGCGTCACGGGCGAGGACGCCCAGGCGCGCGTCCGCGAGGCGTTCGACGCGCACCGGCAGCCGTACGACCGCGGCGGCAGCGCCCGGGAGTTCTGGGATGCCGTCGCTGGCGACCTCGGCCTGCCCGCGCCCGGCGAGGACGACCTCGCCGAGCTCGTCGCGATCGAGCAGCGCCGCTGGGGATCTCCGGACGACGAGACGCTCGCCGCCCTGGACCGCGCCGTCGCCGCGGGCTACCGGCTCGCGATCCTCTCCAACGCACCGCACGACCTGGCCGACATCCTCGAGGACCCGGAGGGCTGGGGCGGGCGCTTCGACGTGGTGCTGGTCAGCGCGCGCATCGGCATGGCCAAGCCCGACGCCGACGTGTGGCCGCTGGCCGTCGACCGCCTCGGGAGCCCGGCCGAGCGGATCCTGTTCGTCGACGACAAGCCCGCCAACGTCGACGCCGCCCGCGAGGCCGGCATCCACGCCCACGTCTGGGAGGGCCTGGAGACCCTCGACCGGATCCTCGACGGCACGCTCGCCTGACGCCCCGGCGGGGTCGCCCGCCCGGATCCGCCTGAGCGGCTAGCGCGCCCCGGCCTCGAGCGTCACGCGGCCCTCGACGATGCCCGCGGCGACAGCCGGCATCGGCGTGCTCGTGTTGCGGGCCTCGCGGCGGATCAGCCGGAACGCCTCGTCCATGTCCACGCCGAGGGTGTGCGCGATGACGCCCTTGGCCTGCTCGATGAGCACGCGGCTGTCGAGCGCGTGGCGGAGCTGGTCGTGCACGAGGGCGCTGTCGCGGATCGTCCGCTCCTGCAGCACGCTGATGGTCGCCACGTCGGCGAGCGCCTGCGCCGCCGTCGCGTCAGCCTCGTTGAGCGCGCCTTCGTGCTCGCGGAAGAGGTTGAGCGAGCCGATGACCTGGCCGCGCAGCCTCAGCGGGATGGCGTGCACCGACACGTATCCGGCGCCCGCGGCCTGCTCCGAGAACGCGGGCCAGCGGTCGGCGATCTCGCGCACGTCCGCGACGGACACGACGCGGCCCGTGCTCACGGCCTCGACGCACGGGCCCTCGCCGACCTCGAGCTGCATCAGCCCGACCAGACGGCTCTTCTCGCTCGTGGACGCGACGACCTCGAGGTGCTGCGCGTCCGGCCCGATGATGATCCCCGCCGCGCTCGCGTCGAACAGGAGCGTGGCCTGGTCCACGAGCGTCTGCAGCAGCTCGAGCACGTCGAAGCCGCTCACGAGCGAGTCGGCGAGGCTGACGAAGGTGTGGACGAGCAGCTCTTCCCGGGTCTCCGGCATCGGCGTGGTTCCTCTGGTCGTTCGGGCGGTCGGTGGCGGTGGCTCGCGTCAGCGATCCGGGGTGAAGTCGAGCGTGCGGCCCACGACGTCCTCGGCCACCTCGCGGAGCGAGCGGCCCGTGGCGAAGGCGTTGCCGCGGAGCACCAGGAGCGCGTCGGCCGGGGGGATCCCCATCTGCGCGACGACCATCCCGGTGGCCTGGTGCACCTCGCGGCGCGAGTACCGGCTCTCCCATGATCCATTCTCTTCCTGCTGGCCCTCGGCGGCCAGGAGCGCGCGGCGGAGGACCTGGCGCGCGACGATCCGGGACAGCGTCGTCGCGTCCGTCACCTCCTGGTCGGAGATGTCGCGCGCGGTGCGGGAGTAGAGGTCCACGGCGCCGAGGCTGAGCCCGGCGACGACGAGCGGGAACGCGAAGACCGCGCCGAGGCCCGTCTCGTGCATGGCGTGGTGCGCGAGCGGCCAGGACGTGGCGTCGGATCCCCGCAGGTCGCGCTCGAGCACGGGCCGTCGCGAGGTGCGCGCCTCCCAGCACGGGCCCTCCCCGAGGTCGAGCTGGATCTCGTCGAGCCGGGCCGCCCGGTCGTCCGACGCGCACACGGTCTCGCTGCCGAGCGGATCCCCGAGGGTGGAGACGGCCGCGCCGCTCACGCCCAGGGCGGCGACGAGGGGTCCGCACAGGTCGGAGCCCGTCGCCGTCGCCTCCTCGAGCGCCTCGGCGGCGTCGGCGACGAGGCCGCGGCTAGGCACGGGCCATCGCACGAGGGGCGCTGACTGTGATCACGAATGCCTCCATGGCCCGTCGAGTCCGCGAGGGTGGCGCGGAGCGCAGGGACCGGGTACCGACCACAGCGCCACACTACCGTCGTCGGCCGCGGCGGTGAGGGGGCGGAGCGGGACCGCGGAGAATGGATCCCATGACGCACCACGACGACGCCCCTGCCCGACCCGACACCGACCGGACGGAGGCGGCGCGATCCGTCACCGTCGGGATCCTCGGCGCCGGCAAGGTCGGCACGGTGCTCGCCCGCCGTGCGATCGCCGCCGGGCACGAGGTGCTCATCTCCGGCTCGGGGGATCCGTCGCGCATCGCCCTCATCGTCGACGTGCTCGCGCCGGGCGCCGTCGCCACCACCTCGGCGGAGGCGGCGGCCCGCGCCGACATCGTTATCCTCGCCCTCCCGCTCGGCAAGCTGCCATCCGTGCCGGTCGCCGAGCTCGCGGGGAAGCTCGTCGTCGACGCCATGAACTACTGGTGGGAGGTGGACGGCCACCGCGACGACCTCGCCGACCCCGCCTCCTCCACGAGCGAGCTCGTGCAGGACTTCCTCCCGGACTCCACGGTCGTCAAGGCCTTCAACCACATGGGGTACCACGACCTCGACGAGGGACCCCGGCCCGCCGGCGCACCCGGCCGCAAGGGCATCGCGGTCGCGGGCGACGACGACGCGGCGCGCGCGACCGTCGCCGACCTCGTCGATGCGTTCGGCTTCGACCCCGTCGACATCGGCCCGCTCGCGGCCGGCCGCGTGCTGGAGCCCGGCCGCTCGCTCTTCGGCGTGAACGTGGACGCCGACGAGGTCCGCCGCCTGGTCGCGCTGGAGTCGGCGGACGCGTCGCGCTCCACCTCCTCCGCCGCCGAGTAGCGAGCGCGCATGGACATCGGCGGCTCGCTCGGCGAGATCACGCTCACGGTCGCGCTGCTCATGATCCTGGCGGCGCTCGCGGCCGGCTGGATCGACGCGGTCGTGGGCGGCGGCGGCCTCCTGCAGCTGCCGGCGCTGCTGCTCGTGCCGGGGATCACGCCGGTGGAGGCGCTCGCGACCAACAAGCTCGCGTCGCTGTTCGGCACCTCGACGAGCGCGGTGACCTGGTACCGGCGCACGCATCCGGACCTCCGCACCGCCCTGCCCATGGCCGCCGTCGCGCTGGCCGGCTCCTACGGCGGGGCCAGCCTCGCGGCGCTGCTGCCGGCGTCGGTCTTCAAGCCGCTGGTGGTGGTCGCGCTGATCATCGTCGCGGTCGTGACCATCGCCCGCCCGAAGCTCGGCGACGTGGCCGCGCTCCGCCACAGGGGCCGGAAGCACCACGGGATCGCCGCGCTGCTCGGCGTGGTGATCGGCTTCTACGACGGCCTCATCGGACCCGGCACGGGCACGTTCCTGATCATCGCGCTCATCACCGCGCTCGGCTACGACTTCGTGCTCGCGAGCGCCAAGGCGAAGATCGTGAACGTCGCCACGAACCTCGGCGCCCTCGCGTTCTTCATCCCGCAGGGCCACGTGCTCTGGGCGCTCGCGCTCGGCATGGGCGTGGCGAACATGGTGGGCGGCTACGCGGGATCCCGCATGGCCGTCGCCCGCGGCAGCCGCTTCATCCGCATCGCGTTCATCGTGGTGGTCGCGGTGCTCATCGTGAAGGTCGGGTCGGACGTGGTGGCGGAGTGGGCGGCGTGATCGATCGATCACCATCTCGCCGACCCTGGTGTCGCGATCCGACCGCTGGCAGGCTCCACGCATGCCCATCCTCCCGACCGACCGCGACCCCGCCCTCATCACCGTCCGCCGCGGCGGCACGCTGACCGACGACGACCACCGGGCGCTCGCGCTGTGGGCGGTCGCGTGCGCGGAGCACGTGCTGCCGCTGTTCGAGGCCGAGCGCCCCGGCGATCCGCTCCTCCGCGAGACGCTCGACGTCGCGCGCGGCTGGGTGCGCGGCGAGGTGCCGATGAAGCAGGCGCACCAGCAGTCGTTCCGCGCGAACGCGGCGGGCAAGGGGCTCCCGGATCCCGCGCGGTTCGCCGCGCTCGCGGTCGGGCAGGCCGTCGCGGTCGCGCACGTCGCCGCGCACGACCTCGGTGCCGC
>NZ_QWGT01000212.1 GCF_003576405.1 Clavibacter lycopersici | reverse complement strand
GGAGTCCCGGACGGCGGAGCACGAGCCCGCCGACGGCGAGCCGGGCGACGAGGCCGGCGACGCATCCCCCGGCGCGGGCCGGAGCGCCTGAGGCGAGTCCGGCCCGCGGGGGCGTCGCCCGGGATTTACCCGATCCCGGGCCGCCAGGTCCGACGCCTCCACCCGAAGGAGACGGCGGACAGCCTGGGCGCTCACACCGTACGGGTCTTCGCCGCATGTCCATCACGGTTGTTATGGTGAGGCCGTGGCAGCCCCGGATCCGCATCGCCGCCAGGACCTGCTGGCCCACATCCTCGACCACCTCCGCACCCACCCGCTCCAGTCGGTGACGTTCCGCGGCCTCGCCGACGCGCTCGGCGAGAGCACCTTCGTGCTCGTCTACCACTTCGGATCCAAGGAGCGGCTGCTCGAGGCCGCGATGGACGCCATCGACCAGCGGCAGGTCGAGATGGTGGAGGGCGACCCGCGGGAGATCCGACCCGACCAGCTGCGCGAGTGGATCACCCGCGCGTGGAGCTGGCGCCTCACGGACGTGAACCGCGACTTCCAGCGCCTCGAGTTCGAGGCCGCGCTCCTCCGCACGCGCGACGGCGTCGTCCGGCCGCACGCCATCGCGAGCGTCTCCGCGTGGCGCCTGTTCGGCCTCGAGTGGATGCTGGCGCACGGCGTCCCGGAGGACGTCGCCGTCGACACCGCCGACCTCCTGCAGGCCGGGTCCTACGGCCTGCAGTTCGACTTCGTGATCTCGGGCGACCGCGACCGGGCCATGCGGGGCTTCGAGGCGCTCGTCGACGCGTTCACGCCGCGCATCCAGCCGTGGCTCGACCTGGCCGAGGAGTCGGGGCCGGCGGTGCCGCCCGGGGGCCCGCCCGCCGCCTGACAGAATCGGGGGATGCCCCAGCAGATCACGCCGCCCCGCGGCATGCGCGACTTCCTGCCCGCCGAGAAGGCCCGCCGCGAGCAGGCGCTCGCCATCATCCGCCGCACCTACCGCGCGCACGGCTTCGACGAGATCGAGACGCCCGTCGTGGAGGAGTCCGGCCGGCTGCACGCGGGCCTCGGCGGCGACAACGAGAAGCTCGCGTACTCGGTGCTCAAGCGCGGCCTCTCGGGCGACGACCTGCACGCGGCCGCGGACTCCGGCGACGTGCTCGCCCTCTCCGACCTCGGCCTGCGCTTCGACCTCACCGTTCCGCTCGCGCGCTTCTACGCCTCGCACCGCGCGGAGCTGCCCGGCGTCTTCCGCTCGGTCCAGGCCGCGCCCGTCTGGCGCGCCGAGCGCCCGCAGAAGGGCCGCTACCGCCAGTTCATGCAGTGCGACATCGACGTCATCGGCGAGGCAGGGCAGCTGGCCGAGGTCGAGCTGATCTCCGCGACCGCGGCCACGCTCGCGGCCCTCGGCCTCACCGGCTGCACCATCCGCGTGAACGACCGGCGCATCCTCGCGGGGATCCTCGACTTCTGCGGCTTCGAGCCCGACCGGCAGGCGCAGGCGCTGATCAGCATCGACAAGCTCGACAAGATCGGCGCCGCGGGCGTCGTGGCCGAGCTCGCCGAGGGCGGCGCGGACGCGGCGGCTGTGCTGGGCGGGATCCTCGAGCGCATCGAGCCCGCGCTCGCCGACGGCGGCGTGCCGCTCACGACCGAGGCGATCACCGGGATACTCCCCGAGGGCGTGGATCCCGACGCGGTCGCCGACCTCGAGACCCTCGCGGACGCGCTCGTCGGCCTGCCCGACGGCGTCACGCTCCGCTTCGACCCGACCCTCGTGCGCGGCATGGGCTACTACACGGGCACGATCTTCGAGATCGCTCACCCGGCGTCCGGCAGCTCGGTCGGCGGCGGCGGCCGCTACGACGGCATGATCGGCCGCTTCCTCGGCCAGGACGTGCCGGCCGCCGGCTTCTCCATCGGCTTCGAGCGCATCGTCGACCTGGCGGTGCTGCCCGAGGCGGAGGACGCCGACGCCATCGCCCTCGTGCACGACCGGCGGACCCCGGTCGCCGTGCTCGCGCGCCTGAAGGCGGAGCTCGTCGCGTCCGGTCGCCGCGTGCGCCTGGAGCCGCGGCCCAAGAACATCGCACCGCTCCTCGAGGCGCTGCGCCTCGCCGGCTTCCGCACCTTCGCCTCGGTGGACGCCGACACGACCGACGCGGCCGCCCTCCGGGAGCGCCCGCTCGAGGCCCCGCGCGGCTGATCCGTCACCTGCGCGACACCTGCGCGCGGGGCCCGCCGCCCGAGGCCCGGAATGACCCCGCGGCTAGGATGGACCCGACTTCACACCCCCCACCGCAACGCAAGGAGACCATTCCGTGGCAGCCATCGAAGCAGTCAACGCACGCGAGATCCTCGACTCCCGGGGCAACCCGACCGTCGAGGTCGAGGTGCTCCTCGAGGACGGCACGTTCACGCGCGCGGCCGTCCCGTCCGGCGCATCCACCGGCGCGTTCGAGGCGTACGAGCTGCGCGACGGCGACGCGGGCCGCTACCTGGGCAAGGGCGTCCAGAAGGCCGTCGCCGCCGTCGTCGACGAGATCGGCCCGGCCATCCAGGACCTCGACGCCGCGGACCAGCGCATCATCGACGCCACGATGATCGAGCTCGACGGCACCGAGAACAAGTCCCGCCTCGGAGCGAACGCGCTCCTCGGCGTCTCCCTCGCGGTCGCGAAGGCCGCGGCCGACTCGGCCGAGCTGCCGCTCTACCGCTACCTCGGCGGCCCGAACGCGCACACGCTGCCCGTGCCCATGCTCAACGTCATCAACGGCGGCTCGCACGCGGACACCAACGTCGACATCCAGGAGTTCATGCTCCTGCCCGTCGGCGCGTCCACCTTCTCCGAGGGCCTGCGCTGGGGCGTCGAGACGTACCACGCGCTCAAGAGCCTGCTGAAGAAGAAGGGCCTCTCCACCGGCCTCGGCGACGAGGGCGGCTTCGCGCCGAACCTCGACAGCAACCGCGCCGCGCTCGACCTCCTCATGGAGGCCATCGACGCCGCCGGCTTCACCGCGGGCAAGCAGATCGCGCTCGGCCTCGACGTCGCGTCCAGCGAGTTCTACTCCGACGGCGCGTACACGTTCGAGGGCCAGAAGGTGGATGCGGCGCACCTCACCGCGTACTTCGCCGACCTCGTCGCGTCCTACCCCCTCATCACCATCGAGGACCCGCTGGACGAGGACGACTGGGCCGGCTACGACCACTTCACCGCCGAGCTCGGCTCGAAGGTGCAGATCGTCGGCGACGACCTGTTCGTCACCAACCCGAAGCGCCTCGCCGACGGCATCACGCGCGGCGTCGCCAACTCGATCCTCGTGAAGGTCAACCAGATCGGCACGCTCACCGAGACGCTCGACGCGGTCAGCCTCGCGCAGCGCAGCGGCTACACCACCGTGCTCTCGCACCGCTCCGGCGAGACCGAGGACACGACCATCGCCGACCTCGCGGTCGCCGTGGACGCGGGCCAGATCAAGACCGGCGCCCCCGCCCGCAGCGAGCGCGTCGCGAAGTACAACCAGCTCCTCCGCATCGAGCAGGACCTCGGCGCCGCCGCGGTCTACGCCGGCCGCAGCGCCTTCCCGCGCTTCCAGGCCTGATCCGTCCGGCCCGTCCGCGTCCTCCGGGGCGCGGGCGGGCCGGCCGCGCTACACCGCCGCATCCGGCACCGCACGACACGACACACGAAGGAGGACCGATGGCCCGCTTCCCCGGCCTCGACACCCTCCGGGCCCGCCGCTCCACGCGTCCGCGCACCGAGCGCGTCCCCGTCGCCCTGCCCGACGACGGCGCCCCCGCGGGCAACTGGCTCCGCAGCATGCGCTTCTCCGGCTTCTCGGTCATGGTGCTCGTGCTCCTCGTCCTCACCGTCGTGGTGCTCGCACCCGGCCTCCGCATCTACCTCGAGCAGCGCCAGCAGCTCAGCAGCCTGCAGAGCGCGGTGGACGCCCAGAAGGGCACCATCGCCCAGCTCCAGGACCAGCGCGCCCGCTACGACGACCCCGCCTTCCTCAAGGCCCAGGTCCGCGACCGCCTCTTCTACGTGATGCCCGGCGAGACGAGCTACCTCGTGCGCGGGCTGCCCGCCACGTCCGGCGAGGCCACCACCACGCCCGACGGCGCGCCCATCAGCGCCGACCTGCAGGAGACGAAGCAGGACTGGGTGCAGGCCCTGCTCGGGTCCGCGCTCACGAGCGCCCTCAGCGACACCCCGCCCGACCAGCTCCAGGGATCCGTCCAGGGAGGCGACCAGTGACCCGACCCCCCTTCGACCCGCCATCCGAGCGCGACGTGCGCGTCGTCTCCGCCCAGCTCGGCCGCCCCGCGCGCGACGTCGTCGGCATCGCCGCCCGCTGCGTCTGCGGCAACCCCACGGTCGTGAGCACCGCCCCGCGCCTCACCGACGGCACGCCGTTCCCCACGCTCTACTACCTCTGCCACCCCGCGGCCACCGCCGCCATCTCGCACCTCGAGGCCGAGCACGTCATGGCCGAGCTGCAGGACGACCTCGCGGAGGACGAGGCGATGCGCGACGCGTACGCCGCCGCCCACGCGTCCTACCTCGCCGACCGCGAGTCGATCCTCGTGGTGCCCGAGCTGGCGGGCGTCTCCGCGGGCGGCATGCCCGTGCGCGTCAAGTGCCTGCACGCCCTCGCGGGCCACGCGCTCGCCGCGGGTCCAGGCGTGAACCCCATCGGCGACATCGCGCTGGCCCGGGCCACGTGGTCGCCGGACGTCTGCGAGTGCGCCGACCCCGACGCAGCATGACCCCCGCGGCCGGCATCCGCGGATCCGACCCGCGGGCGACGACCCGGCCGGG
>NZ_QWGT01000211.1 GCF_003576405.1 Clavibacter lycopersici | reverse complement strand
TCGGGGTCGGCGTCGCGGGCAGGCGACCGGCGACGAGCGCCGACGCGATGACGCCGGCCTGCCCGCCGAATCGCGCGGCCACCACGAGCGGGCGTCGCTGGAACGTGAGGAGGGAGTCGAGCCGTTCGCGCAGCGGCCCGAGCAGCTGCTCGCCCGCGCGGGACAGCCCGCCGGCGACCACGACGACCTCGGGGGAGAGGATCGCCGTCAGCTGCGCGAAGGCGAGCGCCAGCGCGTCGATGCAGGCATCCACCACGCGCTGCGCGACCGGATCCCCGGCGGCCGCCGCCTGGAAGACGCGCGCCGACCCGCCCTCGGTCGTGGCGCTGCCCGTGGCGCGCGCGTAGGCGCGGGCCACGCCCTGGGCGGATGCGACGGTCTCGAGGCAGCCGGATCCGCCGCACGCGCACCGGACGCCGGCGTCGGATCCCACGGGCGTCGTGCGCATGTGCCCGAGCTCGGTGCCGTGGCCGCCTGCCGTGTACAGGCGGCCGTCGACGAAGACGGCCGCGCCGATGCCCGTGCCGATCGTGACCACGACCGCGTCGCGGGATCCGCGCGCCGCGCCCATCTCGAACTCGGCGACGCCGGCGCCGCGCGCGTCGTTCCCGAACGCGACCGGCAGCCCGGTGGCCTCGGCGAGCAGGTCGCGCATGGGCACGTCGCGGAGGCCCACGTGCTCGGCGAGCACGACCACGCCGCGGTCGTCGTCGACGACGCCGGCCACGTGCACGCCGATCGCGGCGGGTGCGGCGCCCGGGTGGTCGCGCGCGGCGTCCGCGACGGCCGAGGCGAGCGCGGCCACCAGCGCGTCGGCGTCGTGCGTGGGCGTGGGCACCGAGCGGGTCTCGATCACCTCGCCGTCCGCGTCCACGACGGCGATCTTGACGTCCGTGCCGCCGATGTCGAACGCGATCACCGGCCGGGGGACCCGCAGCTCGAGCCGCGGGAGGTCCGTCACTTGACCGCGCCCGCGGTGAGGCCCGTCGCCATGCGCTTCTGCACGATGAGGAAGAGGATCACCACGGGGAGCGCCATGAGCGTCGATCCTGCCATGATGCCGCCCCAGTCGGTCTCCTGCATCTGGCCGCGGAAGCCCTGGAGCCAGAGCGGGAGCGTGCGGCTGTCGTCGGCGGAGAGGGTCACGAGCGCGAGCGTGTACTCGTTCCAGGCGGCCAGGAAGCTGAAGATGCTGGAGGCGACGAGGCCGGATCCGAGCAGCGGCAGCGTCACCCGGCGGAACGCGCCGACGCGGCTGCAACCGTCGAGCATGGCGGCCTCCTCGAGCTCCACGGGGATCCCGTCGACGAAGCCCTTCAGCACCCAGATGGTGAACGGCACGTTGGCGGCGAGGTACAGGAGGCTCAGGCCGACCACCGAGTTGAGGAGGCCCCAGCCGTCGAGCATGCGGTACTGCGAGATGAAGAGGGCCTCGGCCGGGATCATCTGGATCACGAGCACGGCGACGATCATCGACGTGCGCCCGCGGAACCGGAACCGGCTGAGCGCGAAGGCCGCCACCACCCCGAACGCGAGCGAGCCGGCCACGACGACGAGCGCGATGAGCGTGCTCATCCGCAGCGCCGACCAGAAGCGGACGTCGCCCAGGATGCGCGCGAAGTGCTCGACGGTGCCGCCCACCGGGATCCACGTGGGCGTCGGCGACGACAGCTGCTCGGAGGTGAGGAACGCCGCGTCCACCATCCAGTAGACGGGGAAGAGCCAGACCAGGCCGAACGCGATCGCGACGAGGTCGAGCGCGATGCGGCCGGGGGAGCGGCGGCGGCGCGCACGGGGGGCGCGGGCCGCGGGAGGCGCCCCGGCGGCGGATGCGGAGGACGCGGGGGGCGCGGCGGGCGCGGTGGCGGCGTCGTCGGCGTCGGATGCGGTGCGTGCGATGGTCGCGGTCATCGGCCGTCCCCCTCGGTCAGGAGCGCCCGGATGTAGCGCCAGGTGAGCAGGAGGCTGACCGCGAGCATGACCATGGCGGCCGCCGAGGCGACGCCGTAGTTCCCTCCGGAGAGCCCGATCTGGTAGACGAACGTGCCGAGCACGTTGGTCTGGTCGGTGATGCCGCTGCTCTGCTGCAGGATGTGGATCTGCGTGAACACCCGCAGGTCCCAGATCACCTGCAGCAGGCTCACGAGCAGGAGCACGGGGGCCACGGACGGCGCCACGATGTGCACGAAGCGCTGCCGGCCGTCTGCGCCGTCGAGCTGGGCGGCCTCCATCATCGACTCGTCGAGCTGGGTCACCGACGCGTAGACCATGAAGACCACGAGCGGCAGGCTCATCCACGTGATGAGGAGGCCGGCCACGACGAAGAACGTCACGGGATCCGAGAGCCAGTTGTAGCCCACCATCCCCTGGGCTCCGAGCCGGCCGAGCACGTAGCCGACGACTCCGCTGCGCGGGTCGAACAGCAGCTGGAACACCTGCAGCGAGCTGAGCACGGGCATCGCCCAGGCCACGAGCATGACGATCTGCACGCCGACCGCGATCGACCGGCGCACCTGCGTGAGCAGCATCGCGCCCGCCGTGCCGACCACCACCGTGGCGGCCGCGCACGCGAGGCAGAAGCCCACCGACCGGCCGAGCGATGCCCAGAACGCCGGATCCCCCAGCACCTGCGCGTAGTTGTCCAGCCACACCAGCTCGGGCGCCTGCCCGAACTGCTGGGCGAGGCCGAAGCGCTGGAACGACATGATCACCTGCCGCGCCAGCGGGTAGCCGAGGCCGACCGCGACGATCGCCATGGCGGGCAGGACGAGCATCCACGCGAGCCGGCGCTCGGCGCGGGGGCTCCGCGGCGCCTCGAGCGCCGGCGCGGGCGACGGCGTCGAGGTGGAGGTGCTGAGGACGGCGCTCACGGGCGGATCACGCCTGGCCGAGGAGGCTCGTGAGCTTGGCGTCGGCGGCGGAGGCGAGCTGGACGGTGTCTCCGCCGGCCGCGACCGCGACGTAGAAGTCGTCGATCACGCGGGCGCCCTCGACGAGCGCCCAGTTCTGCGCCGCCGGCGTGCCCACCGAGTTCCGCACCGCCTCCGTGGTGAGGGTGGCGAGGTCGTCGCTGCCGAGCGCCGCGGCGTAGTCGAGGTTGCCGGGGACCCAGCCGCCCTCCGTCGCGAAGTACTCCTGGAACGGCTGCGAGAAGATCAGCTTCATCGCCTCCTTGGCCAGGTCCTGGTTCTTCGAGCGGCCGGAGATGGCGACGTTGGATCCGCCCGCGAACGGGTGCCCGGCGTCGCCGCCCGCCGCGGCCGGGAAGCCGAAGTAGCCGACGTTCCCCGCGTCCACCAGGGCCTGGTCGATGTTGGCGAGGTGCCAGTTGAAGCCGAAGAACATGGCGGTCTCACCCGCGTTGAACGGCACCCACGGCTTCTCGGCGACCTCGCTGTCGGTGACGCCGCCCGCGGTGGATCCGGTCGTCCAGATCTCCTGCAGCGCCTGGAACGCCTTCTGGCTCTCGGGGCTGGAGAGCGAGCCCTTCCAGGTGTCGCCGTCCTGCTCCGCGAGGCGGCCGCCCTCGGTGAACTGCCACGCGAGCGCCGACTGCCACGAGATGCCGGGGAGGTAGAGGCCCGAGAACGACGGGTCGCCCGCGTGCGCGGCCTGCAGCTTCGCGGCGGCGGCGGTGAGCTCGTCCATGCTCGTGGGGATCGCGACGCCCGCCTCCTGGAACATGTCCTTGCGGTAGAAGAAGAGGCGGCTGCCCGCGTAGAACGGGGCCGCGTACATCTGCCCGTCGTGCGAGCCGAGCTCCACGAGCGACTGCGTGAGGCTGGATCCGCCGAGCTCCTCCTTCATGTCCTCGAGGCTGGTGAGGGCCCCGACCGCGCAGAAGGTGGGGGCCTGCGTGTTGCCGAGCTCGATGATGTCGGGGGTGGAGTCGGCGCTCGCGAGCGAGGTCTGCAGCTTCGAGACGATGCCGTCCCACACCTGCAGCTCGATCGTGAGCGTGGATCCGGGGTGCTGCTCCTCGAACGTCCTCTTCAGCCAGTCGCGCGCCTCCTGCGAGACCGAGTCGGTCATCATCCAGACGCGGAGGTCGGCGGTGGCCGGTCCTCCTCCGCCGCTGGATCCGGAGGCGCAGGCGGCGAGGAGCGCGGTGAGGCCGAAGGCCCCTCCCAGTCCGATGGCGGTACGGCGGGTGATGTCGGCCATGACGGTGTCTCCTGGGGGTCGCGGTGCGGGTGGCGGGTGGCACCCATGCTCCGAGCGCCGGGGCCCGCGCAGGCACGCGCCGTGTTAAATCGCGCCTGCATAAACATGTTCTTCATCTGCGGCGCGGCCGGATCCGCGTGCCCGTGCTTCCATGGGCCCATGCCGCGACCCGTCGACCCGTCCCGTGACGGGCGCGTGGCGGTGGAGATCGCCGTGCAGGACGCCGCCTCCGCCCGCACCGCGGCGGCAGCGGGCGCCGACCGCGTCGAGCTGTGCTCCGCGCTCGCCGCGACGGGCGGGGTGACCCCGAGCATCGGGCTCGTGGAAGCCGTGGTCGCCGTCGGGCTGCCCGTGCACGTGCTCATCCGGCCACGGCCCGGCGGCTTCGTGCACGACGCCGACGAGCGCGCGGTCATGGTCCGCGACGTGCGGGCGGCGCTCGCCGCGGGAGCCGCGGGCATCGTCTCCGGCGGCCTCACCGACGACGGGCGCGTGGACCGGGACCTCCTCGCGCGCCTCGTCGACGCGACAGGCGACGCCGTCTTCACGTTCCACCGGGCGATCGACGCCGTCGACGACCGTCTCGCCGCCCTCGACGCGCTCCTCGACGCTGGGGCCGGCCGCGTGCTGACGTCCGGCGGCGCCGCGCGGGCGGGTGACGGGCTGCCGGCGCTCGCCGAGCTGGTGGCGCGCGT
>NZ_QWGT01000210.1 GCF_003576405.1 Clavibacter lycopersici | reverse complement strand
TCGCCGACGCCGGCGAGCCGCGTCCAGGCGAGGCGGTCGGCGAGCATGCGGGCGGGGTCGGCCCAGGATCCCGCGAGGTGCGGCCGTGCGCCGGGCGACGCCGCGTAGGCGTCGAGCGCGACCACGTCGTCGGGTGCGAAGGGCCGCAGCAGGAGCCGGGCGGTGCGGATCGGACCGCGCACGTCCACCGGGTCGAGCGCGGGCAGGTCGCCGTCCACCGGGAGGCCCCGGGTCAGGAGGTGGCGGGCGGCTTCGCCGCCCACTCGTCGGCCAGCACGGCGTAGTAGAGGCTGTCGACCCACTCGCCCTTCACGAGGTGCTCCTCGCGGAAGAGGCCCTCCCGGCGCATGCCGAGGCGCTCGGCCATGCGCGCGGATGAGGCGTTGCGGGCATCGAGCTGCGCGAGGACGCGGTGGGCGCCCGCGCGCTGGAAGGCGATGTCGAGCATCGCGCGGCTGGCCTCGGTGGCGTAGCCGCGGCCGGCGAAGTCCGGGTTCATGACCCAGCCGATCTCGAGCTGCCGCGAGGCCGCGTTGCGGAGGAGGAGCGACACGTCGCCGACTACCCGGCCGGATCCCGCGCGCGGGTTGAGGCTCGGCTCATCCGGCAGCTCGACGGCGAGCCCCAGGAAGTCGTTCGACTGCTCGAGCCGCGTCTTCCGACGGCGGGCGGCCAAGTGGCGCTTCGACGCCTCGCGGTCGCGGAGCGGCCAGAACATGTACTCGACCACGTCGGGCCGGCGCTGGATGTCGGCGTAGTCGTCGAGGTCGTCGGCCGTGTACGGGCGGAGCACCAGGCGCTCGGTGCGCACCGGTCCGGTCATCCTGAGCGGCGCGTCGAGGCGCGGACCGCGGAGGATGCGGGGCCTCACGACGCCTGGCCGGCCTCGGCCGTGCGCGGCAGCGCGACGGCGACGGGGGAGGACACCGCGGCGGGCATCTCGACGTCGAGGCCGAAGAGCGCCTGCACCGCGTCGACGACGCGCGCCCCCTCGCCCTGGCGCGCGAGCTCGCGCGCGCGGACGGACGGCTGGTGCACGAGGACGCTCACCAGGTGCCGGAGCGCCTTCTCGGTGGCCTCGGAGGAGTCGCCGCGCTTGCGGACCCGCTCGAGCTCGCCCTCGAGGACGTCGAAGATGTGGGTGCGCAGGGCCACGACCGCGGGGGCGACCTCGTCCTCGGCGCTCGCGGCGCGGAACTCGGCGGCGGCGGTGCTGACGATCTCCCGCGCGTCGTCCGTGGCGGTGAGGTCGCGCAGCGGCGCGTGCAGGCTGATGGTCTCGAGGTCGAGGAGCTCGACGCCCTCGACCGTGACGACGTCGGGATCCACGTTGCGGGGGAGCCCCAGGTCGATGACGAGGCGGCGGCGCCCGTCGCCCGACACCGCGGCTGCGCCCTGCATGTGGTGCGCGGCGAGGACGGCGGTGGGAGCTGTGCTGCAGGTGACGACGATGTCGGACGCGGCGAGCGCCTTCAGCAGGTCGCGGCCCTCGACGGCGGGGATCCCGTGCGGGCCGGCGAACTTCGCGGCCCGGCCGGAGGGGGAGTAGACGTGCACGTCGACGACGCCGCGGTCGCGGAGGGCGGCGAGGCTGGCGCCCGCGTAGGCGCCCGTGCCGACGAGCAGGACGCGTGTGGCGGACCAGTCGGCGATGCGGCTCTCGGCGAGATCCAGCGCCAGGCGCACCATCGACCGGCCGGCGCTCTGGAGGCCCGTGCGGGTCTTGACGCCGCGCGACGTGTTCGACGCGGTCTGGAAGAGGCGCTCGAGGCCCGTGCTCGTGGTGCCGCCCGTGCGGGCGCCCTCGAGCGCGCGGCGCACCTGGCCCGCGATCTCGCCCTCGCCGACGACGACGGACTCGAGGCCGGAGGAGACGGCGAAGAGGTGCTCGGCGACCGCGTCGCCGCACTTCACGTCGACGCTGCCGCGGACGTCGTCACGGGCGATGCCGCTGGCGCCGCTGACCACGTCGACCGTGGCCTCGACGGCGAGGGCGCGGGCCGCGGTGAGGGGCTCCTCCACGTCGAGGTACGCCTCGAAGCGGTTGCATGTGGCGAGGACGACGGCCCCCGCGATGAAGTCGTTCTGCTCCATGAGCGTGCCGGCGACGGAGGGTGCGGCCACGGACAGCTTCTCGAGGACATCGAAGCTGGCGTTGTGATGACTCGCCGTCAGACATATGAGCACGCTCCATGGTAATCCTCCCCGCCGTGTGGTCGCGGCCGGTGAGGGTGCCCTGCCCAGCGACCGGCGGGAGCGCGTCGCCGTCCGCGCGACTCCCCAGCCGAGCGGGCGCGCAGGCGGGGGATGCGATGATCTTCCCCGTGATCACGCCCAGCTCCTCCGCTCCCTCCGCGCCCTCGTCCGCCGCCGTCCCGCTCCCCGCTGAGCACCCGCTCAACACGCGCACCGCGTCGTCGCTCCTCGTCGAGGCGTACCGCGGTCACCGCGGCGAGCGCGCGCCCGTGTGGTTCATGCGCCAGGCCGGGCGGTCGCTGCCCGAGTACCGCGAGCTGCGCGTCGGCACGCGCATGCTCGACGCGTGCCTCGACCCGGAGATGGCCAGCGAGATCACGCTGCAGCCCGTGCGCCGGCACCACGTCGACGCGGGCATCTTCTTCAGCGACATCGTGATCCCGCTGAAGCTCGCGGGCGTCGGCGTCGACATCGTCGCGGGCCGCGGGCCGGTGCTCGAGAAGCCCGTCCGCACCGCGGCCGACGTCGCCGCGCTGCCGTCGCTCGACCCGGCCGCCCTCGAGCCCATCCGCCAGGCCGTCGCGCGCACGGTCGCCGAGCTCGGCGACACGCCCCTCATCGGCTTCGCGGGCGCGCCGTTCACGCTCGCCGCCTACCTCGTGGAGGGCGGCCCGAGCAAGGACCACATCGCGGCCCGCGGTCTCATGCACGCGGATCCCGACGCCTGGGACGCCCTCATGCGCTGGTGCGCCGAGATCACGGGCGTCTTCCTGCACGCGCAGGTCATGGCCGGCGCCTCCGCCGCGCAGCTGTTCGACTCGTGGGCGGGCGGCCTCTCGCTCGCCGACTACACCCAGCGCGTCGCCCCGGCCTCCGCCCTCGCGCTCGACCACGTGCGCACGATCACCGCCGCCGACGGCCGCACGGTCCCGCTCGTCCACTTCGGCGTCGGCACGGGCGAGCTGCTCGGCGCGATGCACGACGTGGGCGTCGACGCGGTGGGCGTCGACTGGCGCATCCCGCTCGACGAGGCGTCGCGCCGCCTCGGCGGATCCGTGCCCGTGCAGGGCAACGTCGACCCGGCGCTGCTCGCGGCGCCGTGGCCCATCCTCGAGGCGCACGTCCGCGACGTCCTCGAGCGCGGGAAGGCCGCGCCGGCCCACGTGCTCAACCTCGGCCACGGCGTGCCGCCGGAGACCGACCCGACCGTGCTCACCCGCATCGTGGACCTCGTCCGTGAGTAGCGATCCGCGGCAGGCAGCGGGCGAGGTCGACCCGACCGACGTCGTCGTGATCGGCGGCGGGGTGGGCGGCCTCATCGCCGCCCGCGCGTGCGCCCTCGCCGGGAAGCGCGTGATCCTCGTGGAGGCCTCGGGTGCGCTCGGCGGCACCGTCGGATCCCACGTGGTCGACGGCCTCCGCCTCGACAGCGGCGCCGAGAGCTTCGCCACCCGCCGCGGCACCGTCGCCGCGTACCTCGAGGGGCTCCGCCTGGGGGAGCTGGGCCTCGCCGACCGCATCGTGCAGCCGAACCCCGACGGCGCGTGGGTCCAGCTCGCCGAGCGCGCGATCCAGCTGCCGCGCACGGGCCTGCTCGGGATCCCCGCGCACCCGTTCGACCCCACCATCGTCACCGCCATCGGCCGCGCGGGCGTCGCCCGCGCCAAGGCCGACCTCCTCCTCCCCGCCGCGGTCGGCGCGAAGGAGCGGACGCTCGGCGGCCTCGTCCGCGCCCGCATGGGCGACCGCGTCGTCGACCGGCTCGTCGCCCCCATCGTCTCCGGCGTGCACAGCGCCCACCCCGACGAGGTCGACGCCGACGCCGTCGCGCCCGGCCTCCGCGCCGGCCTCGCGGAGCACGGGTCGCTCGGGCGCGCGGTCGCGTCCATGCGCGCCGCGTCGCCCGCGGGATCCGCCGTGAGCGGCATCCTCGGCGGCGTGCACCTGCTGGTCGACGCGCTGGTCGCCGACCTCGCGCGCCTCGGCGTCGACGTGCGCACCTCGCTCGCGGTCGAGGCCGTGCACCGGCACCGCTCCCACGAGGGCGCGGCCGCGTCCGACGACTGGCACGTCGAGCTCGCGGACGGCCGCGGCATCGACGCGGCGGGCGTCGTCCTCGCGATCCCGGCGGCCGGGCTCATCCACCTCTTCTCGGGTCTCGCGCCGCGCGCCGTCACGGAGGGCTGGCCCGAGCCGTCCTCCGTCGAGCTGGTCACGCTCGTCGTCCGCGCGCCCGAGCTCGACGCCGCCCCCCGCGGCACCGGCGTGCTCGTCGCGGCCGACGCCCCGGGGATCCGCGCCAAGGCCCTCACGCACGCCACCGCGAAGTGGCCGTGGCTGAAGGAGCTCGCGGGCGACCGCCACGTCCTCCGCCTCTCCTACGGGCGCGCGGGCGGCGACGACGACACCGCAGGGCTCCCCGACGAGGAGCTCACCGCGATCGCCGTGCGTGACGCGTCCGCGCTGCTCGGGGTGGACCTCGCCGGCCGGGTCACCGGATCCGCCCGCGTGCGCTGGACGAACGCCCTCCCGTTCGCCGCCTCCGGCCACCGCGAGCGCGTGCAGGCCGTGCGCGACGAGGCGGCGGAGCACCCCGGGCTCGAGATCACCGGGTCCGCCGTCGCGGGCACCGGCCTCGCCTCCGTGGTGGCCGACGCGCAGGCCGCCGCGGCACGCGTCCTG
>NZ_QWGT01000209.1 GCF_003576405.1 Clavibacter lycopersici | reverse complement strand
TGCTGCTCGACCTGCCGTCGCGGCCCACGGCGATCCTCGCCCAGAACGACATGCTCGCCGCGAGCGCGCTCCGGGCCGCCGCGGCGCGGGGGCTGCGCGTGCCGGAGGACCTCACGGTCACGGGCTTCGACGGCGCGCACCTGCCGTGGCTCGAGCGCCGGCTCACGACGGTGGAGCAGCCCCTGCACGACCGCGGGGTGCGCGCCGGGCGCATGGTCGGCGAGCTGCTCGCGGGCCGGGCGCCGGCGAGCGTCGTGCTGCCGGTGCGCGTGCGGATCGGCGACACGGCGGCGGCGCCGGCCTGACCGGGGTGCCGCGGTCCCGCGGTCCTGCGCGCTAGCGTCCCGCGGGATCCGTCACGAAGTCGATCAGCTGCTCCACGCGTCCCAGGAGCGCGGGCTCCAGGTCCTGGTAGGAGCGCACCTGGCCGAGGATCCGCTGCCACGCCCGGGCGATGTCCGCCTGCTCGGCGTGCGGCCAGCCGAGCGCCTGGCAGATACCGTGCTTCCACTCGACGTTCCGCGGGATGACCGGCCACTCGGCGAGGCCCAGCCGTCCGGGCTTCACCGACTGCCAGACGTCGACGTAGGGGTGGCCGACCACGAGCGCGTGCGCGCGATGCGGCCCGCGCGCGACGGCCTCGGCGATGCGGCTCTCCTTGGATCCGGGCACCAGGTGGTCGACGAGCACGCCCACGCGGCGGCCGCGGCCCGGCCGGAAGCGGTCGAGCTCCTCGTCGAGGTGGTCGACGCCCTCGAGGTACTCGACGACGACGCCCTCGATGCGGAGGTCCTCGCCCCACACCTTCTCCACGAGCTCGGCGTCGTGCCGGCCCTCCACGAAGATCCGGCTGGGGAGCGCGACGCGGGCCTGCCGGTCGGCGACGGCGAGGGACCCGGACGCGGTGCGCGCGGGTCCGGTCGGCGCGGCGCGGGGCACGCGGAGCGCGACGGGCTCGCCCTCGAGCAGGAAGGATCCGCCGAGCGGGAACGTGCGCTGCTTCCGGCGGAAGTCCTCGAGCACGACCATCCCGGACTCGACGCGCACGATGGCGCCGCAGAACCCGGTGGACAGCTCCTCGACGACGAGGTCGCGCGTCGCGTCCTGGGGCCGCGGGGCCTTCTTCGCGGGCCCGCGCCAGCCTGTGGCGAGCACGTCCTGTCCGTAGCGGTCGTCGTCGAAGGGGGGCGGCGTCATCCTCCGAGGCTCTCACGGGACGCGTCCCGCACCCGGTCGACGAGCCGACGCCACGGGCCGTCGACCGCGGTCTCGCCGAGGCGCGCCTCGCGGTCGCCCGCGCGCACCAGGTACGTGAAGCGGTCGGCGCCGGGCGTCGGCGGGGCCGGCTCGTCCCACGGGCAGTCGTCGACGAGCGCGCTCCAGGCGCCCAGCTCGTCGGATCCGTCGTCCACGCGCACCGACCAGGTGCGGGTCATGCCCGCCACCCCGCCCGTGCGCGACACGGCGATCTCCACCTAGACCTCGATCCCGACGCCCTCCCACGCCGCCTGGACCGCGGCGACCTCGGACGCGCCCTCACCGTACCGCGCGGCGGCCGCCTCGATCGTGGCCCGGGCGAAGGCCGGGAAGTCGGCGTCGGCCCGCACGGCGCCGGACTCGATGACGTCGTACCAGACGCGCCCCGCGCCCTCCCAGGCCTCGCCGCCGATCGCCGTGGCCGCCAGGAAGAACGCGCGGTTCGGGATCCCGGAGTTGATGTGGACGCCGCCGTTGTCCTCCTCGGTCTCCATGTAGTCGTCCATGTGGCCGGGCTGCGGGTCCTTCCCCAGCACGTCGTCGTCGTACGCCGTGCCCGGGGCGCGCATCGAGCGGAGCGCGAGGCCCGTGGACCGGTCGAGGAACAGCTCCGCGCCGACGAGCCAGGTCGCCTCGTCCGCCGTCTGCCCGAGCGCGTGCTGCTCGACGAGCACGCCGAAGACGTCGGAGATCGACTCGTTGAGCGCGCCCGACTGCCCCTGGTAGACGAGGCCGAGCGTGAGCTCGGTGACCCCGTGGGTCAGCTCGTGGCCGATGACCGTGAGCGAGCGCGTGAACGGCGCGAAGACCTCGCCGTCGCCGTCGCCGAAGACCATGCGCGTGCCGTCCCAGAACGCGTTGTCGTACTCCTCGCCGTAGTGCACGCTCGCGAGCAGCGGCAGGCCGCGGTCGTCGAGCGACTCCCGGCCGTAGACCTCGGAGAACAGCGCGTAGGTGGCGCCGAGACCGTCGTACGCCTCGTCCACCTCCCTGTCGCCCGTGGCCGGGGCGCCCTCGACGCGCACCGTGCGGCCGGGCAGCTCCTCGCGGTTCCCCGCGTCCGAGATGGTGCGGTGGATCCCCGACGGGTCCCGCTCCGCGAGCGCGGAGTCGTCCGGTGCGGCGCCGGGACCGCGCCGGTCGTGGATCAGCGGCCCCTGGTCGCGGAGGGCGCGCCGCGCGGCCTGCCGTGCGGCGGCCAGGCGGCCCGGGTCGGCCTCGGCGAGGCGGGTCAGCAGGTACGGCGGGAGGATCGTGCGTCTCATGACCCGAGACTCGCACGGGGCGGCGACATCGTGACGGCTCGGAGCGGATCCGGCGCGGGGCTCGCGCACCCGCGGCCCGTGCCGTACGGTGCGTCAGCTCGTCCAGCGGTACCCGAGCTCGGGTCGGCCCGGCGTCCCGTAGCGCGGCACCCGCTCCACCTGGCCCACGTCGGCGAGGTACTCGAGGTACCGGCGCGCCGTCACGCGCGACACGTCGAGCGCGCCCGACACCTCGGCGGCCGAGACGCCCTCGGATCCGCGCGTCGCGGGTCCGCCCCCCCGCGCGATCCCGCGCACGAGGTCGAGCGTCTCCGCCGACATGCCCTTGGGCAGCCGCGCGTCCGACGCGGGGGAGCGCAGCGCCGCGAGCGCCCGGTCGACCTGCAGCTGCGTCGTGCTGCCGCTGCCCGCGCCGAGCCCCTCGCGGTAGCCGACGTACGCCGCCATCTTCTCGGCGAACGCCGCGAACGTGAACGGCTTGATGAGGTACTGCACGATCCCCGCCGTCACCGAGCTGCGCACCACGGCCTGGTCGCGCACCGCGGTCACCGCCACGACGTCGGTCGCGCGCCCGGCCGCCCGGAGCCGCCGGCAGACCTCGAGCCCGTGCATGTCGGGCAGCGTCATGTCGAGGAGCACCAGGTCGATCCCGTCCGCCCCCGCCTCCGCGACGAGCCGCAGCGCCTCGCCTCCCGTGTGCGCGACGCCCGCGACCTCGAAGCCGTCGAGCCGTCCGACGTAGAGGGCGTGGGCCTCCGCGGTCAGCACGTCGTCGTCGACGACCAGCACGCGGATCACGCGCGCACCCCGCCGTCGCGCGCGTCGACTCCGTCGGCGACGGGCGCGACCGGATCCGCGGGCAGCACGACCCGCACGCGCGCCCCGCCCAGCGGCGCGTCCGCGTCGCCCACCTCGATCCGGCCGCCGAGCCGCGCGGCCGAGCGCGCGACGAGCGCGAGCCCCACCCCGCGCGGCCCCGCGTCGCCGGCCTTCGTCGTCACCCCGAACTCCAGCACGCGCGGCCGTACCGCCGGATCCACGCCCGGCCCGTCGTCCGCCACCTCGACGACGAGCCCGCCCGCGTCCGTCCGCGACAGCGACAGCTCCACGCGCCCGCGGTCCTCGCCGCGCGCCGTGGCGACGGACGGGTCGGCGGCCGCGTCGATCGCGTTGTCGACGAGGTTGCCGACGATCGTCACGAGCTCCGTCGCGGGGACACCCGGATCGCCCGTTCCCTCGGCCACGTGCACCGTGAGCTCCACTCCGCGCTCGGCCGCCTGCGCCGTCTTGCCGCGCACGAGGGCCCGCACGACGGGATCCGCGTCCTCCGCCAGCCCGCCCTCCGACGCCCGCCGGTCCGTCTCGAGCTCCGACGCCGCGAGGGCGAGCGCCTCGCGCGGCCGCTCCAGCTCGATGAGCGACACGATGGTGTGCAGCCGGTTGGCGAACTCGTGGGTCTGCGCCCGCATGGCGTCCGAGAGCGTCCGCAGCGTCGCGAGCTCGCCCGACAGCCGCTGGATCTCCGTCCGGTCCCGCAGCGTCGTCACCGTCCCCAGCCGCGCGGCGCTCCCGGTGCGGCCCGTCGGCAGCGCGGGCCGCTGCGTGATGACGAGCACGCGCCCGCTGGGCAGGTGCACGACCTCGTCGGTCGTGGCACCCTCGACGAGCAGCCGCTCGATCGCGGGCGGCAGCCCCAGCGCGCGGACCTCGACGGGCCCCGTGGCGGGATCCAGCTCGAGGTCGAGCAGCTCGGCCGCCTGGTCGTTGTGGAGCACGAGCCGCCGGTCGCGGTCGACGAGCACGATCCCCTCGCCGACCGAGTGCAGCACCGACTCGTAGTACGCGAGCATGCGCGCCATCTCCTCGGGCCCGAGCCCCCAGGTCGTCCGCTCGAGCGACCTGCTGAGGAGCACGGCCCCGGCCGCGAGCAGGAGCGCGAGCGCCCCGACCGTGCCGATGAGCCCCGGGAGGCGGGCGCCGAGCACCTCGCTGACGCGGTCGACCGTGACGCCGGCCGCCACCAGCCCGACGATGCCGCCGTCGGCGTCGCGCACGGGGACGACCGCCCGGACGCTCGGCCCGAGCGTCCCCGTGGAGGTCTCGGTCATCGAGCGGCCGGCGAGCGCGGGGCCCGTGGTGCCGAGGTACCTGCGGCCGATCTCGTCCGGGTCAGGGTGGGTCACGCGCACGGTGTCGCGGTCCATGATCGTGACGAAGTCGACACCGGTGTCGCGCGTCACGTCGAGCGAGTAGTCGAGGAGCGCGCCCGTGGGATCCGCCGACGCGAGCCCCTCAGCCACCCGCGGCGAGTCCGCCACGGTCGTCGCCACGGCGAGGCTCCGGTCGGCGGCGGCCTGCTCAGCGCGCTGGCGCGAGTCGGCCCACAGCGCCGCG
>NZ_QWGT01000208.1 GCF_003576405.1 Clavibacter lycopersici | reverse complement strand
GCCCGCCGGGCTCGGCGCGCCGCGTCTCGAGGTCGACGTGCTCTACGTCGCCACGACCACCGCGGGCGAGGCGCTCGACCGTCTGACGGTCCGGCCCCTCGGCTTCCGCGGGCGCGCGGCGGCCCGGGTGCACGACGCCGGGCTCGTCCTCGCGATCGACGGCGAGCGCGAGGTGCTCGTGCCCGCCGACCGGATCACGGGATCCGGGCTCGCGACCTACACGATCGACCGCGTCGTGGAGGAGGGCGGCCTCGTGGCCGTCACCTGGATCCTCGACGCGGCGGCCGGCACCCGGGTGGACACGTACCTCCGGGTGATCGACCCGCGCGAGAAGACCGCGCTCGTCGACGCCCTCGACCAGATCACGCGCCCTGCGCACGACGACGACAACGAAGGGAAGTGACCGACATGGCCCGACACGAACCAGCTGTCCTGGTGCTCGAGGACGGACGGAGGTACGTCGGACGCGCGTACGGCGCCCGCGGCGTGACCCTCGGCGAGGCCGTCTTCGCGACCGGCATGACCGGCTACCAGGAGACCATCACCGACCCGTCCTACGCGGGCCAGATCGTGCTCCAGACGGCGCCGCACATCGGCAACACCGGCATGAACGACGACGACATGGAGTCCCGCCGCATCTGGGTCGCCGGCTACGTCGTCCGGGACCCCTCCCGCGTTGTCTCCAACTTCCGCGGGCAGCGCACGCTCGAGGACGACCTGGTCGCCCAGGGCGTGGTCGGCATCTCGAACATCGACACGCGAGCCGTCACCCGCCGGATCCGGGACGAGGGCGCCATGCGCGCCGGCGTCTTCTCCGGCGAGGCCGCGTCGCTCTCCGACGAGGAGCAGCTCGCGCAGGTGCGGCAGGCGCCCGACATGACGGGCCGCAACCTCTCCGCCGAGGTCTCCACGCAGGAGACGTACACGATCCCGGCCGAGGGCGAGCGCATCGGATCCGTCGCGGTGCTCGACCTCGGCATCAAGACCGCGACGGTCAAGCACCTCGCGGCCCGCGGCCTCGACGTGCACGTCGTGCCGCAGTCGATCACCACGGAGGAGCTCGCCGAGCTCGCGCCCACCGCGGTCTTCTACTCGAACGGCCCCGGCGATCCCGAGGCCTCGCAGTACCACGTCGAGCTCCTGCAGGACGTGCTCCGCAAGGGCATCCCGTTCTTCGGGATCTGCTTCGGCAACCAGCTGCTCGGCCGCGCCCTCGGGTTCGACACCTACAAGCTGCCGTTCGGCCACCGCGGGATCAACCAGCCCGTGCTCGACCGCCGCACCGGCCGCGTCGAGATCACGAGCCAGAACCACGGCTTCGCGGTCTCGGCGCCGCTCGACGGCCCGGTCGACAGCCCCGCCGGCTTCGGCCGCGCGGAGGTCAGCCACGTCTCGCTCAACGACCAGGTCGTGGAGGGGCTCAACTGCCTCGACATCCCCGCCTTCAGCGTGCAGTACCACCCGGAGGCGGCCGCGGGCCCGCACGACTCGTCGTACCTCTTCGACCGGTTCATCCAGCTGATCCACGACGCGTCGGGCACCGCCCCCGCGTCCGCCTCGACCCCCCAGGAGACCGTGTAATGCCCAAGCGCGACGACATCAACAGCGTCCTCGTCATCGGCTCCGGGCCGATCGTCATCGGCCAGGCCGCCGAGTTCGACTACTCCGGCACGCAGGCCTGCCGCGTGCTCCGCGAGGAGGGCGTGCGCGTCATCCTCGTGAACTCCAACCCCGCGACGATCATGACCGACCCGGGCTTCGCCGACGCGACGTACATCGAGCCGATCACGAGCGAGGTGCTCGAGAAGATCATCATCAAGGAGCGCCCCGACGCGGTGCTCCCGACGCTCGGCGGCCAGACCGCGCTCAACGCGGCCATCCGCCTCGACGAGCTCGGCATCCTCGCCAAGCACGGCGTGGAGCTCATCGGCGCGAAGGTCGAGGCCATCCAGAAGGGCGAGGACCGGCAGCTCTTCAAGGACCTCGTCATCGAGTCCGGCGCCGACGTCGCCCGCTCGCACGTCGCGAAGACGCTGGAGCAGGCCGTCGAGTACGCCGAGGACCTCGGCTACCCGCTCGTGATCCGCCCCTCCTTCACCATGGGCGGCCTCGGCTCCGGCTTCGCGCACACGCGCCAGGAGCTCGAGCGCATGGTCGCCGACGGCCTGCAGTCGAGCCCCACCACCGAGGTGCTCCTCGAGGAGTCGATCCTCGGCTGGAAGGAGTACGAGCTGGAGCTCATGCGCGACACGGCCGACAACACGGTCGTCGTCTGCTCCATCGAGAACGTGGACCCCGTCGGCGTGCACACGGGCGACTCGATCACGGTCGCGCCGGCCCTCACGCTCACCGACCGCGAGTACCAGCACATGCGCGACATCGGCATCGACATCATCCGCCGGGTGGGCGTGGACACGGGCGGCTGCAACATCCAGTTCGCGGTGGACCCGACGAACGGCCGCCTCATCGTCATCGAGATGAACCCGCGCGTCTCCCGCTCCAGCGCGCTCGCGTCGAAGGCCACGGGCTTCCCGATCGCGAAGATCGCGGCGAAGCTCGCCATCGGCTACCGCCTCGACGAGATCCCGAACGACATCACCAAGGTCACGCCCGCGAGCTTCGAGCCGACGCTCGACTACGTGGTCGTCAAGGTGCCGCGGTTCGCGTTCGAGAAGTTCCCGGCCGCCGACGCCGAGCTCACCACCACCATGAAGTCGGTGGGCGAGGCCATGGCCATCGGCCGCAACTACTCCACCGCGCTGCAGAAGGCGCTGCGCTCGCTCGAGAAGCGCGGATCCTCCTTCCACTGGGGCGCGGAGAGCCGCTCGGTCGACGAGCTGCTCGAGACGAGCCGGATCCCCACCGACGGCCGCATCGTCACGGTGCAGCAGGCGCTCCGCGCGGGCGCCACGCCGGAGCAGGTCTTCGACGCGACGAAGATCGACCCCTGGTTCATCGACCAGATCGTCCTCATCAACGAGGTCGCCGACGCCGTGCGCGACGCCGACGAGCTCGACGCGGACACCCTCCGCGAGGCGAAGGACCACGGCTTCTCGGACGCGCAGATCGCCGAGATCCGGGGCCTCGCCGAGCAGGAGGTCCGCGACGCGCGCCACGCGGCCGACATCCGCCCCGTGTACAAGACGGTCGACACGTGCGCGGGCGAGTTCCCGGCGCTCACGCCGTACCACTACTCCAGCTACGACTCCGAGACGGAGATCGTGCCGTCCGACCGCCGCAAGGTGATCATCCTGGGCTCGGGCCCGAACCGCATCGGCCAGGGCATCGAGTTCGACTACTCGTGCGTGCACGCGTCGTTCGCGCTGGCCGAGGCCGGGTTCGAGACCATCATGATCAACTGCAACCCGGAGACGGTCTCGACCGACTACGACACGAGCGACCGGCTCTACTTCGAGCCGCTCACGCTCGAGGACGTGCTCGAGATCGTGCACGCGGAGCAGCAGGCGGGCGAGCTCGTCGGCGTCGTCGTGCAGCTGGGCGGGCAGACCGCGCTCGGGCTCGCGAAGGGCCTCGAGGCCGCGGGCGTCCCCATCCTCGGCACGAGCCCCTCGGCCATCGACCTCGCGGAGGAGCGGGGCCTGTTCTCCGGGATCCTCGACGCCGCGGGCCTCGTGGCTCCCCGCAACGGCACGGCCGTCGAGATCGACGAGGCCGTCGTCGTCGCGGAGGAGATCGGCTACCCCGTGCTCGTCCGGCCGAGCTACGTGCTCGGCGGCCGCGGCATGGAGATCGTCTTCGACACCGCGACGCTGCACGACTACTTCCTGCGCATGGCCGACCAGGGCATCATCGGCGAGGGCAAGCCGCTCCTCATCGACCGCTTCCTCGACGACGCCATCGAGATCGACATCGACGCCATCTACGACGGCACCGAGCTGTACGTCGGCGGCGTCATGGAGCACATCGAGGAGGCCGGGATCCACTCGGGCGACTCGAGCTGCACGCTCCCGCCCGTCACCCTCGGCCGCGGCCAGATCCAGCAGGTCGTCGACGCCACGCGCGCCATCGCCGAGGGCGTGGGCGTGCGCGGACTCCTCAACGTGCAGTTCGCGATCGGCGCGGGCGTGCTCTACGTCCTCGAGGCGAACCCGCGCGCGAGCCGCACGGTGCCGTTCGTCTCCAAGGCGCTCGGCATCCCGCTCGCGAAGGCCGCGTCGCTCGTCATGGTCGGCACCTCCATCGCGGAGCTGAAGGCCTCGGGCCTGCTGCCCGAGCGCGACGGATCCGACGTCCCCATGGACTCGCCCGTCGCCGTCAAGGAGGCCGTGCTGCCCTTCAAGCGGTTCCGCACGAAGGACGGCCTCATCGTCGACTCCGTGCTCGGCCCGGAGATGCGCTCCACGGGCGAGGTCATGGGCATCGACCGCGACTTCCCGCGCGCGTTCGCGAAGAGCCAGGAGGCGGCGTTCGGCGGCCTCCCGCTCTCGGGCACGGTGTTCGTCTCGGTGGCCGACCGCGACAAGCGCTCCATCGTGCTGCCGGTGCTCCGCCTCCAGCAGCTCGGCTTCGAGGTGCTCGCGACCGCGGGCACGGCGGAGATCCTCAGCCGGAACGGGATCCAGGCGCGCGTCGTCCGCAAGTACAGCGAGGAGCCCGCCGCGGGCGACTCGCCGTCGATCGTCGACCTCATCAACCGCGACGAGGTGGACGTGGTCATCAACACGCCGTCGGGCCGCACCGCCCGCGCCGACGGCTACGAGATCCGCGCCGCGGCCGTCGCGGCCGACAAGGCGCTGTTCACGACCATCGCGCAGCTCACGGCCGCGGTCGCCTCCTTCGACGCCATCCGGGCGGGCTTCGACGTCACGAGCCTGCAGGACTACGCGATCGCCCGCGAGGCCCGCAGGTGACGAGCGCGGACGGCGGGGCGGCCCCGGCCGCCCCGCCGTTCGGCGCGCGCCTCGCCCGCGCCTTCCGGGAGCGCGGGCAC
>NZ_QWGT01000207.1 GCF_003576405.1 Clavibacter lycopersici | reverse complement strand
GCCGCCACGCCGAGCGCGCGTGCGACGGGCGGCGCGAGCGTGGTGACGGAGATCCGCTCCCCCGGCCAGCCGAGCGCGCGCGCGAGGGCGAGGCCCGCGGGGATGCCGACGACCATGTCGGGGCGGGATCCCGCGACCGCGCGTCCCAGGCCCTTCACGCCGAGGCCGGCGTCGGCGACCACGACGATCGCGCCGATGCGGAGGCACGCGTAGAGGAGCGCCGTGAGGTCGGCGCCGGGCGGCACGAGGAGCGAGACGCGGTCGCCGGCGCGGAGCCCGCGGGCATGGAGGCCCGCGGCGATCTCGCGGACGCGGCGGGACAGCAGCCGCCAGGAGACGGTGCGCGGACCGCCGCCGCCGCGCGGCGCCATCTCGACGAGGACGGGCGCGTCGCTGTCGCGCAGCTCCTCGAGGAGCGCGCCGAGCGGGCGGACGGGGTCGGCGTCGGGGACGGCGGCCGGAGCGGGACGCGCGGCGGGCGCCGATCCGGGCACGACGCGGTCCGCGAGCCAGTCGAGCGCGGCGGACGCGTAGTCGTGGTCCTCGGCGACGAGGTGGCCGGCGCCCTCCACGCGGTGCACGTCGGCGTGCGGCAGCCGCTCGAGGAGGTCGGAGAGGTAGACGTCGGAGAAGATCGGGTCGCGCGGTCCCCAGACGAACAGGGCCGGCAGGTCGAGGTCGCGGAGGCCATCGGCGATGGACGTGAGGGTCGAGTGGCTGGGGTGCTGGGGGCCGACCGGGATGTCGGCGACGAAGCCGCGGATCCCCGCCCGGCGGTCGGCGCCCCGGTAGGGCGCCGCGAACGCCCGGCGCACGGCCGGGTCGAGCGGCGGGTGCGCGAGCGCGAGCGTGGTGGCGAGGAAGCCGGGGGTGCCGCGGGTCGCCGCGTCGTGGATCCCCGTGGCCAGCGCCAGGCGCAGCGGCCACGGGATGGGCACGCCCTCCTCCTGGTGCACGGCCGTGTTGAGCGCCATGACCCCGGCGAGCACGTCGCGGTTGCGGAGCGCCCAGCCGAGGCTGACGACGCCGCCCCAGTCGTGCCCGAGCGTGACGACGGGCGTCGTGGCGCCGGATCCCGAGAGCCCGAGCTCGTCGGTGAGCGCCTGCAGATCGTCGAGCCGGATGGGCAGCGTGCGCGCGACGCCCGTGCGCTCGGAGAAGCCCATGTCGAGCTGGTCGACGGCGACCACACGCCAGGCGGGCTGCGACGGATCCCGCTCGGCGCGCGCCAGCGACTCGGCCGCGATGCGCCGCCACAGGTACGACCAGGTGGGGTTCCCGTGCACGCAGAGGATGGTGCCGGCGACGGGTGCGCCCGTGGCGGCCAGCCGCTCCCCCGTGTCGAGCAGGTGCCAGCCGTGGCCGCCCGCGCGGACGACGCGCGACCAGGCGGGGTCGAGGCCGGGCAGCGGCTCCCCGTCGGGGCCCGTCACGGGGACGGTCGCCGGGGCGACCTCGGCCGGTGCGCTCACGCGGCGGCTACCAGAGGATCTCGGTCATGGCCGTGTTGAGGCCGGAGCCCACGCCCATGCAGAGCACGCGGTCGCCGCGGCTGAGGCTGTCGGCCTGGTCGGCGAGCGTGATGGGGATGCTCGCGGGCCCGACGTTGCCGTAGCGCGGGTACGTGAGCGGCACGCGCGACTTGTCGAGCTTCGCGGCCTTGACGATGGCGTTGGTGTGCACGTCGGAGACCTGGTGGAGGATGTAGCGGTCCATGTCGGACCAGTCCCAGTCGTCCTGCGCGGCTTCCTTCCACGCGTCGACGACGAGCTCCATGCCGCCGCGGAGGAGCTCCTTGGTGTCGGTGAACATGCCGTCGACGTCGCCGATGCACAGCTCGTGGTGCTGGGTGGCGGCACGCGTGACGCCGCCGAGGATCCGGTGCCCCTCCGGGTGGTCGCTCGTGCGACCGAGGACGGCCGCCGCAGCGCCCGCGCCGAGCGTGAGGCTGGGGAACTCGCTGAGGAAGTCCGCGCGCGTCGTCTCCGGGCGGAGGAGCCGCGCGACCGTGTTGTGGCGGATCTCGCCCGCGTCCTCGCCGTCGACGATCATCGCGTAGTCGATCTGGCCCGAGTCGATGAGGTGGCCCGCGAGCGTCATGGCGTTGACGAAGCCGAGGCACGCGTTCGCGATGTCGAAGTTGAGGGCAGACGACGGCAGGCCGAGCCCGTTGTGGATGCTGACCGCGACGCTCGGCTCGAGGTGCGCGCGCGTGACGGACGTGTTGATGAGCAGCCCGATCTGCGACGGCTGCACGCCCGCCTGCGCGAGCGCCTTGCGCCCGGCCTCGGTGGCGGCCGCGTCGAAGGACATGGACGTGTCCCAGTTGCGGCGCTCGAGAACGCCCGCGACGCGCTGCAGCAGACCGGTGGGGAGGCGGAGCCTCGACAGCACGGGCTTCAGCCGGTCGTCGATCTCCACCGAGGTCACGGTGTGCGGGGCGAGGACGCTGGCTAGCCCCAGCAGGGAGGTGTTCCGATGCCGGAAAGTGGCGTTACCGTTCAACAGCATCCTCAGTTCGTGGGGCGATCCGCCGGGCGGACGACTAGCAGAGCCTACGCGCGGACGGCGCGCGCGGACGCACGCCGCCGGCGCGGGCGGGTGGGGAGAGGGAGGGTCAGACCAGGATCTCGGGGCTGCCGATGGATCCGGCGGGCATCTCCGCGGCGAGGCGGTTGGCCTCCTCGATGAGGGTCTGGACGATCTCGGCCTCGGGCACGGTCTTGATGACCTCGCCCTTCACGAAGATCTGCCCGCGGCCGTTCCCGGACGCGACGCCGAGCTCGGCCTCGCGGGCCTCGCCGGGCCCGTTGACGACGCAGCCCATGACGGCGACGCGCAGCGGCACGTTGACGTGCTTGAGGCCCTCGGTGACCTGCTCGGCGAGCGAGTAGACGTCGACCTGGGCGCGCCCGCAGCTCGGGCAGGAGACGATCTCGAGCTTGCGCTCGCGCAGGTTGAGCGACTGCAGGATCTGCAGGCCCACCTTCACCTCCTCGGCCGGGGGCGCGGAGAGGGAGACGCGGATGGTGTCGCCGATGCCCTCGGAGAGCAGGATCCCGAACGCCGTGGCGCTCTTGATGGTGCCCTGGAACGCGGGGCCGGCCTCGGTGACGCCGAGGTGGAGCGGCCAGTCGCCGCGCTCGGCGAGCATGCGGTAGGCCTTCACCATGATGACCGGGTCGTTGTGCTTGACCGAGATCTTGAAGTCGTGGAAGTCGTGCTCCTCGAAGAGGCTGGCCTCCCACACGGCGGACTCGACGAGCGCCTCGGGGGTGGCCTTGCCGTACTTCTGCAGCAGGCTCGGGTGGAGGGATCCGGCGTTGACGCCGATGCGGATCGAGGTGCCCGCGGCCTTGGCGGCCTTCGCGATGGCGCCGACCTGGTCGTCGAACTTGCGGATGTTGCCGGGGTTCACGCGCACCGCGCCGACGCCGGCGTCGATGGCCGTGAAGACGTAGCGGGGCTGGAAGTGGATGTCCGCGATGATCGGGATCTGGCTCTTCTTGGCCAGGATGTGCAGCACGTCCGCGTCGTCCTGGTGCGGCACCGCGACGCGCACGATGTCGCAGCCCGTGGCCGTGAGCTCGGCGATCTGCTGGAGCGTGGCGTTGATGTTGGTGGTCTGAGTGGTCGTCATCGACTGGACGCTCACCTGGGCGTCGCCGCCGACCTTGACCTTGCCGACGCTGATCTGACGGGTCTTCCGTCGGGGCGCGAGGACTTCCGGGACCTTCGGCATTCCGAGATTGACTGCTGGCACGGGGAAGAGCCTACGTCCGATTCCTGCGCACCCGGTGCGTCGGGGGCGCGGGCGGCGTCAGGCGCTGGGCGCCGTCAGGCGCTGGGCGCCGTCAGGTGAGCCGGACGGGGTTCACCAGGTCGGCGAAGATCAGCAGCGCGCTCATGGCGCCGAAGAGGATCACGACCACGAAGGTCACGGG
Organism: Clavibacter lycopersici; assembly: GCF_003576405.1. Classification (GTDB taxonomy): domain Bacteria; phylum Actinomycetota; class Actinomycetes; order Actinomycetales; family Microbacteriaceae; genus Clavibacter; species Clavibacter lycopersici. The sequence continues at coordinate 1,057 of NZ_QWGT01000207.1, read as the reverse complement.
CATGAGCTTCGCGACGTCCACGGGCCCCGGGTCGCGCCGGCCGGAGAGCTTGGCCAGGAAGCGGCGGACGCCCTCGACGATCGCGCCGAGCACGTGCCCGCCGTCGAGGGGCAGGAGCGGCAGGAGGTTGATCATGCCGAGCGCCACGTTGAGCGACGCGACGAGGCCGATCATCGCGGAGGCGCGGGAGGCGACGGGCGTCTCGTCGAGGCTCGCGATCTCGCCGGCGACGCGGCCGACGCCCACGACGCTCATGGGGCCGTTCGGGTCGCGCTCTCCGCCGCCGAACGCGGCGCGGCCGACGTCCACCAGGCGCTGCGGGAGGTTGAGGATGAGGTTGCCGACCGCGGCCATGTTCTCGCCCGTTGTGGTGAACGCCGCCGAGAGCGGCTGCTGCTGCACGGCCTGCGTGGGGCTGAAGCCGATGAGCCCGACCTCGCGCGTGACCGGGTTCCCCTGCTCGTCGACCTCGGGGGCGCCGCGGGATCCGATGACGGCCTGCTGCGTGAGGACCGGCGTGATGGCGAGCGTCTCGCGGGCACCGTCGCGCTCGACGACGACGTCGAGCTCCGTGCCCGCCGACACCTGGACGATGCCGGTGACCTGGTCCCATGCGGTGATCGGCGTGCCGTCGATGCTGACGATGGTGTCGCCGGGCTGGAGGCCCGCCGCCGCGCCCGGGGCCGCGGGGGCGCCGGCGGGGCAGGTGGCGGCGTCGGCCGAGGCGGTGGATCCGGCGGGCACGATGCACGCGTTGACCTGGCCGACCGTGGTGGTGGGCGTCGTGACGCCGAAGCCGCACAGCACGACGGCGAACAGCAGGATCGCGAGGAGGAAGTTCATCGCCGGCCCGCCCAGCATGATGACCATGCGCTTCGGGACGGACAGCTTGTAGAAGGCGCGGTCCTCCTCGTCGCCGATGCTCTCGGCGCTCGCCTGGCGGGCGTCCTGCACGAGGAGGTCGAAGAAGCCGCGGCCGGCGCGGTCGTCCGCGTCGGGCGCGGGCGCGGTGGCGGTCGCGGCGGGATCCTGGGGGTCGGCCGTCGGCGCGCTGCCC
>NZ_QWGT01000206.1 GCF_003576405.1 Clavibacter lycopersici | reverse complement strand
CGCTGCTCGACGCCTGGGGCCTCGCCGACGACGCGCTGGGCCTCGAGGAGTTCGGCCTCCGTGTCGTCGAGGCGACCGCGGGGCGCGCCGGCATCGTCAAGCCGCAGGTCGCGTTCTTCGAGCGCCACGGATCCGCCGGGTACGCCGCCCTCGAGCGCGTGCTCGCCGCCGCGCGCGACGCCGGCCTCCTCGTGATCGCCGACGCCAAGCGCGGCGACATCGGCTCCACGGTCGACGCGTACGGCGCCGCCTGGCTCGCGCCCGACAGCCCGCTGCGCGCTGATGCCGTCACGCTCACCGCCTACACGGGCGTCGGATCCCTCGACGGCGTGCGCGCTGCCGCGGACGCGTGGGGCGCGGGCGTCTTCGTCCTCGCCGCCACCTCGAACCCGGAGGCGCGGGACCTGCAGCGCGCCCTGCTGCCCGGTGCTGGATCCGACTCGGCCGGCCGCACGGTCGCCCGCGGGATCCAGGACGCCGCGGTCGCCGCGAACGGCCCGCTCGACGATCCGGCGGCCGATCCCGGCTCCTTCGGCCTGGTCGTCGGCGCCACGGTCGACGCCGCCGACGCCGGGCTCGACCTCGCGCAGCTCGTCCGCACGCCGATCCTCGCGCCCGGCTTCGGCCACCAGGGCGCGCTGCTCGGCGATGTCCGGAAGCTGTTCGGCCCGGCTGCCGGCGTTGTGATCGCGGCCGCATCGCGGAGTATCCTCACGGCAGGGCCACGGCGTGTCGCGGAGGCCGTCACCGATCACGCCGGACGACTCGAAGAGGTGCTGCCATGAGGCCCGAACCACCCGAGGTCGACCGGGTAGCCGCCTCCCAGGCCGCCGTCGCCGCCCGCCGCGCACGAGCGCTGGTGAAGCACGACATCGTCACGGGGGAGCGCACGCCGCTCGGCGTGCTCGACGCGTCCGCCGACCCCGGCCACCGCGCCGAGGCCACGCTCCGCGTCACCGAGTTCCTCACGAGCATCCCGAACATCGGCCCCACCAAGCTCGAGCGGATCCTCGGCGACCTCGGCATCTCCACCGCGAAGCGCCTCGGCGGCCTCGGCGTGCACCAGCGCGTGCGCCTCACGCGCTTCCTCGAGGAGTGGCAGGCGGCGAAGCAGATCGTGGAGCCGAGCCGGCTCGTCGTGCTCGCGGGTCCCACCGCCGTGGGCAAGGGCACGGTCTCGACCTTCATCCGCGAGAACGAGCCCGACGTGCTCCTCTCGGTGTCCGCCACGACGCGCGCTCCGCGTCCCGGCGAGGTCGAGGGCGTCAACTACTACTTCGTCTCCGACGCCGAGTTCGACCGGATGGTCGACGAGGGGGAGCTGCTCGAGTGGGCCACGGTGCACAACGCGCACCGCTACGGCACGCCGCGCGCGCCCATCGACGCCGCGCTGGCCGAGGGCCGCAGCGTCCTCCTGGAGATCGACATCCAGGGCGCGCGCCAGGTGAAGGCCGCGATGCCCGAAGCCCGCCTCGTGTTCCTGCTGCCGCCCACCTGGGAGGAGCTCGTCCGCCGCCTGGTCGGGCGCGGCACCGAGGGACCCGAGGAGCAGCAGCGTCGGCTGGACACCGCGAAGGTCGAGCTGGCCGCGCAGGACGAGTTCGACCACCTCGTCGTCAACCGCGATGTCGCGGATGCCGCACGCGAGGTCGTAGACTTGATGAGATCCAGGAAGGCCGTCGGTCCATGAAGCGGACCTGCACGGCCTTCTTCCATGCAATGAGGAAGCGGCACATCCATGGTTGACAAGACCCAGGGCATCATCGACCCGCCCATCGACGAGCTCCTCTCGAAGGTCGACTCGAAGTACGCGCTCGTGATCTTCGCCTCCAAGCGGGCTCGCCAGATCAACGACTACTACGCCGACCTGCACGAGGGCAGCCTGTTCGACAACGTCGGACCGCTCGTCGACTCCACCATCGACGACAAGCCCCTCTCGGTCGCGATGCACGAGATCAACGAGGACAAGCTCGTCGCCACGCCCATCGTGGAGCCCGCGGCCTCCTAGCCGCACCGCCCCCGGATGACCCGCGCCGACCGCACGCCGCACGCCCTCCCCGCCACGCAGCCCCGGAGGGCCGCCGCGTGATGGTGGTCGTGGGCATCACGGGCGGGATCGCGGCCTACAAGGCCGTCGGCGTGGTCCGGGGCCTCGTGCTCCTCGGCCACGACGTGCACGTCGTGCCCACCGAGGCGGCGCTCCGCTTCGTGGGGAAGCCCACGCTCGAGGCCGTCAGCCGGAACCCCGTCACGAGCGATCTCTACGACGGGGTCTCCGAGGTCCGCCACGTGGCGCTCGGCCAGAGGGCCGACCTCATCGTCGTCGCGCCGGCCACCGCGCACACGCTCGCCGCCATGGCCCTGGGGCTCTCGGACGACCTGCTCGGCACCACCATCCTCGCCAGCCGGGCGCCGCTCGTCGTCGCCCCCGCGATGCACACCGAGATGTGGCAGCATCCGACGACCCAGGCCAACGCGGCCCTCTTGCGCTCCCGCGGCGCCACCCTCGTCGGCCCGACGTCGGGCCGCCTCACCGGCACCGACTCCGGGCCCGGCCGCATGGCCGAGGTGGAGGACGTCATCGCCGCCGCCCTCGCCGCGGTCCGCCCCGGCGGGCGCGACCTCGAGGGACGCCGCGTGCTCGTCAGCGCGGGCGGCACGCGCGAACCGCTGGATCCGGTGCGCTTCCTCGGCAACCGCTCCTCCGGCCGCCAGGGGGTCGCCCTCGCCGCCGCCGCGCGCGACCGCGGCGCCGACGTCGTGCTGGTCGCCGCCCACCTCGAGGTGCCCGCGCCGACGGGTGTCCGCGTCGTGCCCGTCTCGACCGCGCTCGAGCTCTCCGACGCCATGGTGGGCGAGGCCGAGGACGCCGACGTCGTCATCATGGCCGCGGCCGTCGCCGACTACCGGCCCGTCGCGGTCTCCGCGGGCAAGATCAAGAAGGAGGATGCGGGCGACGCGCTCTCCGTCGAGCTCGTCCGGAACCCGGACATCCTGCAGCGCCTCGCCTCCGACGCCGCCGTGCCGCGGGCCGACGGCACCCGCCCGATCGTCGTCGGCTTCGCGGCCGAGACCGAGGAGGACCCGGCGGAGCTGCTCAGGATCGGACGCGCGAAGCTCCAGCGGAAGGGCTGCGACCTGCTCGTCCTCAACAGGGTCGGGTGGTCCGAGGGGTTCGCCACGGAGGGCAACACGATCACGGTGCTCGCGAGGTCCGGCGATACACTCGTGGAGGCCTCCGGCTCCAAGGAGCAGGTCGCCCATCGAATTCTCGACGTAGTGGGCGCGCCGGCGCCGCAGTAGCGAACGGCGCGCGACCACGCGATCCCCCTGGAGCGACCCCGTGACCGACCTGCGCCTGTTCACCTCCGAGTCCGTCACCGAGGGCCACCCCGACAAGATCTGCGACCAGATCTCGGACAGCATCCTCGACGCGCTCCTCACGCAGGACCCGACGAGCCGCGCCGCCGTCGAGACGCTCGTCACCACGGGCCTCGTGCACGTCGCGGGCGAGGTCACCACGAGCGGGTACGTCGACATCCCGCAGATCGTGCGCGACCGCATCCGGGACATCGGCTACGACTCCTCCGAGGTCGGCTTCGACGGCAGCAACTGCGGCGTCACGGTGTCCATCGGCGCGCAGTCGCCCGACATCGCGCAGGGCGTCGACCGCTCGTACGAGTCGCGCTCCGGATCCGCGTCCACCGACGCGCACGACCTCCAGGGCGCCGGCGACCAGGGCCTCATGTTCGGCTACGCGTCGCGCGACACCCCCGTCTTCATGCCGCTGCCCGTCTACCTCGCGCACCGCCTCGCCGAGCGCCTCGCGGCCGTCCGCCACTCGGGCGAGCTCGCGTACCTCCGGCCCGACGGCAAGACGCAGGTCACCATCGGCTACGACGGGCTCGTCCCGCGCACGGTCGACACCGTCGTGCTCTCCACCCAGCACGGCCCGCAGGTGTCCCAGGAGGACCTCCGCCGCGAGGTCGAGGAGCACGTGATCCGCCCCGTGCTCGCGCAGGCCGCGGAGATCGGCATCGAGCTCGACTCGCGCGACGCGACCCTGCTCATCAACCCCACCGGCAAGTTCGAGATCGGCGGGCCCAAGGGCGACGCGGGGCTCACCGGACGCAAGATCATCGTCGACACCTACGGCGGCTTCAGCCGCCACGGCGGCGGCGCGTTCAGCGGCAAGGACCCGTCGAAGGTCGACCGGAGCGCCGCGTACGCCATGCGCTGGGTCGCGAAGAACGCGGTCGCCGCTGGCCTCGCCGACCGGCTCGAGGTGCAGGTCGCGTACGCCATCGGCAAGGCCGCGCCCGTCGGCCTGTACGTCGAGGCGTTCGGCACCGCGCACGTGCCGGAGGAGCGCATCGTGCGCGCCATCCGCGAGGTCTTCGACCTGCGGCCCGCCGCGATCGTCGAGCGGCTCGACCTGCTCCGCCCCATCTACGCGCAGACCGCCGCCTACGGGCACTTCGGCCGCGAGCTGCCGGACTTCACCTGGGAGGCGCTCGACCGTGTCGCCGACCTGCAGAGCGCCGCGGGCCTCTGACGCGCCGCGCCGCCCGGGTCCCGGCATGACCGGGGGCGGCAGGTGAGCGCGCCGGATCCGGTCGGCGCGCGCCCGCCCGTCGTGCGGGTCATGGTCGACTCGCCGCTGCCGCAGCTCGACCGGCTGTTCGACTACGCCGTGCCGGAGGCGCTCCGGGAGACGTGCCTGCCCGGCGTCCGCGTGCGCGTGCCGCTGCGCTCGGCGGGGCGCGTGGCCGACGGCTACGTCATCGAGGCGGGCGACGGGCAGGGGTACGACGGGAAGCTCAGCGAGGTGGAGCAGGTCGTGTCGCCGCTGCCCGTGCTGCGACCCGAGATCTGGACGCTCGCGCGCGAGGTCGCCGACCGGCAGGCCGGGACCGCGTCCGACGTGATCCGGCTCGCCGTGCCGCCGCGCCAGGTGCGCGTGGAGAAGGCGCACCTCGCGGCGCGGGCGGCGGCCGAGGCCGACGAGAC
>NZ_QWGT01000205.1 GCF_003576405.1 Clavibacter lycopersici | reverse complement strand
CGCCGCGCACGCGCACGCGCCGGATCCCGAGGGCGACGTCGCGCGCGCCGCCTCCCCGCGCGCGCTCGGCCTCGTCGCGAAGTACGGCGTGCTGCTCGCGCTCGTGATCATCGCGTCCGGCGGCGCCATCGTGGAGGACGCCGGCAGCACCTGGTCGGCCATCTACCTCTCGCGCGACCTCGGCTCTTCGGCGTTCGTCGCGGGCCTCGGCTTCATCTCGCTGCAGGGCATGCAGTTCATCGGCCGGATGCTCGGCGACCGCATGGTCGACCGGTTCGGCCAGCGCGCCATCGCCCGCCTCGGCGGCGTGCTCGTGCTGGTGGGCATGGGCGCGGCGCTCGCGTTCCCGAGCATCGTCGGCACGATCATCGGGTTCGGCATCGCGGGCTTCGGCGTCGCGACCCTCATCCCCGCCGCGATGCAGGCGGCCGACGAGCTGCCCGGCTTCAAGCCGGGCACGGGCCTCACCATCGTCGGCTGGCTGCTGCGCCTCGGCTTCCTCGTGTCGCCGCCGGTCGTGGGCGCCATCGCGGACGCCTCGTCGCTCCGCTTCGGCCTGATCTTCATCCCGGCCGCCGGCCTCCTCGTGCTGGTGTTCTCGCGCGTGCTCGCGACGCGGCGGGAGCATCCGGCGGCGCAGTCCCTGGCTGCCGCGGACACCGCCCCCGGCCGCGAGCTGTAGGGCGCACCACCAGCGCGGCGAGCTGGCGCTGCACACGCAGACTCGTCGTGCTCGCCCGCGCGGATACCGAAGCCCCACCCGAGCGGTCCGACTCGGAGACACCCGCATCGGGTCGCTCCGAGACGCGTCGCGGTGAGGCGACTCCAGGAGACATCGAGCGCCCCGTGGACAGGCTCCACGTCTCGACCGCGAGACGGCACGGAGCAGAGCGGACAAGCGGGTGTGAACACCTGTAGCCCGTATGGTGTTCGCATCACGATCGGGTAACGTACGCCGAATGTCACCGGCAACAGGAAGGGGTTCGCATGGTCACCGTGTCGACTCCGACCCTGCATGACCGCCTCGCCGGGGCCCCGTTGCTCGGGTTGCTGGTGAAGCTCGTGGCTCTGATCGCCGTGGTCGTCGGCCTGGTCGTGATGAGCCCGACCGCTCAAGGCTGGGGCGAGTCCCTCGGTACGCCGCACGTGCACGCCGCCCATGACCTGCACGCCGCCGGCACCGGCCATGGTGTCGGCGACATCCACTCGGACGTCGCGGTGGAACCGGCCTTCGTCACCGAAGCGCCTGCGTCCGATGTCTTCTCCTTCGCTGAGCTCGGCGGCGTGGTCCTGGCGGCATCCGCCAGCATCATGCTCCTCGCAGCCCTGGGCATCGCGATCCGCCGGGTGCTCCGAAGCGCCCCTCACGTCGATGACCCGCTGCGTCGTCGGCTTCTCCCGCGCATCGCCTCCGCGACGGCTCGGCCGCCGGCTCCGCCGACGCCTGCCGCGCTGTCCGTCTTCCGCATCTGACCCGTCCTGCATCGACCAGAGACCTGGGCTGATCCGCGGCGCCGTGCGCTGCACGGATCCGGCCCTGCCATCCCGATCGCATGGACAGGACCAGACAGACGATGAAGAACACCACCCCTCTGCTTCGCGCCGGCGTCGCCCTCGCGGCCGCGCTGACGCTGACCGGTTGCGCCACCAGCGGCACCGGGACGACACCTGCGACGAGCGCCTCCGCGTCCGCCGGGGCCACCAGCACCCAGGTCAGCGCTGCGGACGAGATGTTCGTCAAGATGATGCGCCCGCACCACGAGCAGGCCATCGAGATGAGTGACATGCTCCTCGGCAAGACCGGCATCAGCCCCGAGGTGACCGCCCTGGCGACGGAGATCAAGGAAGCGCAGGTCCCGGAGATCGAGCAGCTGTCCGCCTGGGCGGAGCAGTGGGGCATCGATGGGATGTCCGGCATGGACCACGGCATGGGCGGCATGATGTCCGACTCCGACATGCAGGAACTCGACGCCGCCGAGGGTGCCGAGGCCGAGCAGCTGTTCCTCAGCCAGATGATCGAGCACCACACCGGCGCCATCGAGATGGCGCAGACCGAGATCGACGACGGCCAGGACCCGGACGCCATCGAGATGGCCGAAGGCATCGTCGCCACGCAGGAGGACGAGATCTCCCGCATGCGCGCGCTGCTCGACTCCTGACCCCTCCTCCCCTCTCCGCTTTCCGCAGCGCGGACGGTCACATCGTGGTGCCGTCCTGCCTGCCTGCCCCCGAAAGGCACCCCGTGCACAACGCGACACCCCCCACGCGCAGGCCGAGCAGGCGCCGTGCCCGCGTCGCTCCGCCGGCCGACACCGCTTCCGCCCGACGCGCGACCTTCGAGCACCCCGAGCCCGCCCCGGTCACCCGCCGCCCTCTCACCTGGCAGCAGGAGGCGCGCCGCCGAGCCCGCACGATCCAGGTGCACACCGCGCCAGCAGCGAGCGTGCGGCGCACCGGCACCAGCCCATGGAGGACCGCCGTCGGCGCGATGCTCGCTGCCGGCGCGATCGCCGTGACGTACGGCCTCCCGGCCTACGCCGTCCCCGACGACATCGCCGGCGGTGCAGTCACCTTCCACGACCCCGCCACCGGCGAGATCCAGACCCTGCAAGTCGACGGAGCCGCATACACGGTCACGAGCGAGCAGGGCTTCTCCGTCACGCTGCCGCCGCCTCCCCCGCCGCCGCCCGTCGTCCCCGTCCAGACGCTCAGCACCACGTCCGGTGCCAGCTCCGCGCTGTCCGCCGTCCCCGCGGGCACCGAGGTGCGCTGGCCGATCCCGTCGTCGATGCGCATCTCGAGCTCCTTCGGCCCACGGGCCTCCCCGTGCTCGGGCTGCTCGTCCAACCACCAGGGCCTCGACTTCGACCCCGGGAACGGCGCCGGCATCCAGTCCATCGCCCGAGGCGTCGTCCGACAGGTCGTGAGCTCCAACTCGGGGCTCGGCGTCCACGTCGTCATCGATCACGAGATCGACGGGACGCGGATCAGCAGCACGTACGCGCACATGCAGTTCGGGTCCGTCCCCGTGCGCGCCGGACAGGTCGTCGACGCGGGCGACCCCGTGGGACGGGTCGGCACGACCGGTGCCAGCACCGGCCCGCACCTGCACTTCGAGCTCGCCTACGGCTCCAAGCGCATCGACCCGTACCAGTGGCTCAGCACCCACGTCCGATGAGGTCCAGGCCGTGCGGGCCCGCCCTCTGAGGCGTGCCCGCACGGACCTCGAGCTCGCCCACCGACGCGGAGCGCTCGCGCTCCGACGCCCCACGGCACGACCCGCGCGTGCACGCGGATCCGCTCACGGGCTCCTGCGAGTGCGGGCGCGCCGCGCGACGGTCGCGGGAGAGTGGGCGCACGCCGCCCGCCGCGCCACCCGAGAGGATCGCCATGCCGACCGACCTGCCCGGAGGGCTCTTCCCGCTCGCCCACGACCTCACCGTCACGCGCTTCGGCTACGGCGCCATGCAGCTCGCGGGGCCGCGCGTGTTCGGGCCGCCCGCGGATCCGGACGCCGCCCGCGCCGTGCTGCGCGAGGCCGTCGCGCTCGGGATCACGCACATCGACACGGCCGACTTCTACGGCCCCGGCCACACGAACGCGCTCATCGAGGAGGCGCTGTTCCCGTACCCGGAGCGCCTGCACATCGTGACGAAGGTCGGATCCCTGCGCGACGCGAAGGGCCGCTGGCCGCAGGCGCTCTCCGCGGCCGAGCTCCGCCAGGCCGTCTACGACAACCTCACGCACCTGACGCTCGACGTGCTCGACGTCGTGAACCTCCGCGTGGGCGCGTTCGACAGCCCGACGGACGGATCCATCGAGGAGCCGTTCACGGCGCTGGCCGAGCTGCAGCGAGAGGGCCTGATCCGCCACCTCGGCGTGAGCAACGTGACGGCCGCGCAGGTGGCAGAGGCCCGCGCCATCGCGCCGATCGTCGAGGTGCAGAACCACTACAACCTCGCCCGCCGCGACGACGACGCGCTCATCGACGAGCTCGCCGCCGACGGCATCGCCTACGTGCCGTACTTCCCGCTCGGCGGGTTCTCGCCGCTGCAGTCGGAGACGCTGGCGCGCGTCGCCGCCGACCTCGGATCCGCGCCGCTGCCGGTCGCGCTCGCCTGGCTGCTGCAGCGGTCGCCGAACGTGCTCGTCATCGCGGGCACGTCGTCGGTGGAGCACCTGCGCGAGAACGTCGAGGGCGCGCGCATCCAGCTGCCCGAGGACGCGCTCGCGGAGCTGGAGGGCATCGGCGGCTGACGGAGCGGACGCAGGTACTCGCCGCGCGTCAGGCGGGGCCGTTCCGCTCGGCCGCCTCCGCCGCGGCATCCGCCACCCGCCGCAGCGCCGCCAGCACCACGCGGACGGGCGCCTGCGCGAGCGCGTCCGGCCGGGCGAGCACGTCGACGTGACGCACGAGGGTCGGGCCGAGGACCGGCCGCAGCACCATCCCGTCGACCGCGAGCGGGGCGCCGGTCGTGCGCGGCATCACGGTGATGGCGTCGCCGGTCCGCACGATCTGCGCCGCGACCGAGAACTCGTTGACGCGGTGGACGATGCGCGGCGCCTGCCCGATCAGCGCGCCGAGGTGGTCGAGCACGCCGGCGAGCGGGAACCCCGCGTGCGTGGAGATCCACCGCTCGTCGCGCAGCTGCTCCGGCGTGATGCCGGCGGACGACGCCAGGGGGTGCCCGGCGTGCAGCGCGACGTCGAGCGGCTCCACCAGGAGCGGCACGACCACGAGCCGGGCGGTCGGCCACGGCGGATCGTGCGGGAGGCGGTGCGCGACGACGAGGTCGTGATCCGCCGTGAGGCCCGCGAAGTCGCCCTGCGCCACGTCGGCGTCCGCCAGGGCGACGCTCGTGCCCGATCCCCCGGCACCGGCCAGCGCGGCGAGCAGCGGCCCGAAGAGCGCGAGCCCGGCGCTGTGGAACGCGGAGACGCGGACGGCCCGGGCGTCGTGCTCGAGGAACGACCCGACGGCGTCGCGGGCCGCGGCGAGCGCCTCGTCCACGCGCACCGACGCCG
>NZ_QWGT01000204.1 GCF_003576405.1 Clavibacter lycopersici | reverse complement strand
GTCGATCCCGCTGCCCCGGATCCCGCCGCGGCCCTCGCCGCAGCGACCGCGTCGGTCGTGCGGTCCACCCCGCGCGCCGCCGGGCCGGACCACGACGCCCCATCCGCCGACCGCCCCCGAGCACAGGAGACGACCCCATGAGCCGACGCCCCGAGGTCCCCGGCCGCACCGACCTGCCGCTCGACTGGACCGGGGAGCAGCCGCCCCGGATCCCCGCCGACCTCGTGCCGAAGCACATCGCGGTCGTGATGGACGGCAACGGCCGCTGGGCCAACCAGCGCGGTCTCCCGCGGACCGCCGGCCACCAGGCGGGCGAGGAGGCGTGGTTCGACACCGTCGCGGGCGCCGTGCAGCTGGGCGCCACGCACCTCTCCGTCTACGCGTTCTCGACGGAGAACTGGAAGCGCTCGCCCGCCGAGGTCCGCTTCCTCATGGGCTTCAACCGCGACGTGATCCACCGCCGCCGCGACCAGCTGAACGCGTGGAACGTGCGGATCCGCTGGGGCGGCCGCCGCCCCCGCCTCTGGCGCAGCGTCATCGACGACCTCCAGGTGGCCGAGGAGATGACGAAGGACAACACCGGGATGACGCTGACGATGTGCATCAACTACGGCGGGCGGACCGAGATCGGCGACGCCGTGAAGCGCATCGCGGAGGACGTGGACGCCGGGCGCCTCAAGGCGTCGCGCGTCGACGAGCGCACCATCCAGCGCTACCTGTACCTGCCGGACGTGCCCGACGTCGACCTCTTCATCCGCAGCTCCGGCGAGCAGCGCACGAGCAACTTCCTGCTCTGGCAGTCGGCGTACGCCGAGATGGTGTTCCTCGACCGGCTGTGGCCGGACTTCCGCCGGAAGGACCTGTGGGACGCGGTGGAGAGCTACGTGCACCGCGACCGGCGGTTCGGCGGCGCGGTCGACGCGCACGCGGGCGACGCCGACGAGGGGTCCGCGGAGGACCCGGACGGCGGCGGCGCGACCCCGTCTGACGCCCCGGAGTCCTCCGCTCGTTAGCATCGGGAGCGTGACCGCACCCGACACCGCACCCGAGCCCGCCGCAGCCCCCGCCTCCTCCGACGCACCCATCCGGGTCGGGATCGTCGGCTACGGCCTCGCCGGCCGCGTCTTCCACGCGCCCTTCCTCCAGGCGAGCCCCGAGTACCGGATCGCGCTCGTCTCCACCTCGGATCCGGATCGCGCCGCGCAGGTGCGCGAGCGCCACCCGGGCGCCGACGTGGTCGCGTCCGCGGACGAGCTGTTCGCGCGCTCGGCCGAGCTCGACATGGTCGTCATCGCGTCGCCCGCGTCCGCGCACCTCCGCCAGGGGCTGCAGGCGCTCGACGCGCACCTCGCGGTCGTCATGGACAAGCCGTTCGTCGCGACCGTCGACGAGGCGCTCATCCTCATCGAGCGCGCCGAGGCGCTCGGCCTGGCGTTCTCCGTCTTCCAGAACCGCCGCCTCGACGGCGACTTCCTCACCGTGAAGGCGCTCATCGCGTCCGGGCGACTGGGGGAGATCCACCGCTTCGAGTCGACCTTCGAGCGCTGGGGCGGACCCGTCCGCGACCGCTGGCAGGACCGCGAGACGCCGGCCGACGCCGCGGGCATCTCCTACGACCTCGGCAGCCACCTCATCGACCAGGCGCTTCAGCTCTTCGGGCCCGTCGTCGACTTCGCATCCGAGCTCGCGACCGTCCGCGACGGATCCGCGAGCGACGACGACGCCTTCTACTCGCTGCTGCACGAGTCGGGCGTGCAGTCGCACATCACCGTCAGCCGCGTCGCCGCGCTGGCCGGCCCGCGCTTCCGGGTGCTCGGCACCGCGGGCGCGTACGCCGTGCACGGGCTCGACCCGCAGGAGCCGCTCCTCAAGGAGGGCGCGTCGCCGACCCATCCCGGCTTCGGCGAGGCGCCCGAGGAGGAGTGGGGCACGCTCGTCGAGGCGGCGGGGGATCCGGCGGGGGAGCGGATCCCCACCGAGCGCGGCCGCTACGCGGACTTCTACGCGGCGATGGCCGACGCGGTCCGCGGCCGCGGCCCCGTGCCGGTGGAGCCGCGCGACTCCCTCGAGACCGTCCGCATCGTCGAGCTGGCCCATCGGCGGACCGCGGGCGACGAGGACTGACCGAGGAGCGCCCGTAGACTGGGGGCCGCCTTTCCCGGCGACGCCGGCATCCCGCCGACGGTCGCCGTCCGCCGACCGGGCATCCAGTCCGGCCCCACCTAGGAGCTAACGTGGCAACCCCCTCGCGTCTCGACCCCGTCATCAACCTCGCCAAGCGGCGCGGGTTCGTCTTCCAGGCGGGTGAGATCTACGGCGGCTCGCGCTCCGCGTGGGACTACGGGCCGCTCGGCGTGGCGCTGAAGGAGAACATCAAGCGCCAGTGGTGGCAGACCATGGTCAACGGCCGCGACGACGTCGTGGGCCTCGACTCCTCGGTCATCCTGCCCCGCCGCGTGTGGGAGGCGTCCGGCCACGTCGAGGTCTTCAGCGACCCGCTCGTCGAGTCGCTGCACACGCACAAGCGCTACCGCGCCGACCACCTCATCGAGGCGTACGAGAACAAGCACGGCCACCCGCCCGTCAACGGCCTCGCCGACGTCAACGACCCCGACACCGGCCAGCCCGGATCCTGGACCGAGCCGCAGAACTTCTCCGGCCTGCTCAAGACCTTCCTCGGTCCCGTCGACAACCAGGAGGGCCTGCACTACCTCCGTCCCGAGACCGCGCAGGGCATCTTCGTCAACTTCGCCAACGTCCTGAGCGCCGCCCGCCAGAAGCCGCCGTTCGGCATCGGCCAGATCGGCAAGAGCTTCCGCAACGAGATCACGCCGCAGAACTGGATCTTCCGCACGCGCGAGTTCGAGCAGATGGAGATGGAGTTCTTCGTCGAGCCCGGCACCGACGCCGAGTGGCACCAGTACTGGATCGACGCCCGCTACGCCTGGTACACCGACCTCGGCATCGACCCGGAGAACCTGCGCCTCTTCGAGCACCCGCAGGAGAAGCTCTCGCACTACTCGACCCGCACGGTCGACATCGAGTACCGCTTCGGCTTCGCCGGCGGCGCGTGGGGCGAGCTCGAGGGCATCGCGAACCGCACCGACTACGACCTGCGCACGCACTCCGAGGCGTCGGGCCAGGACCTCTCCTACTTCGACCAGACGAAGAACGAGCGGTGGATCCCGTACGTCATCGAGCCCGCGGCGGGCCTCACCCGGTCGATGATGGCGTTCCTGGTGGACGCCTACCACGAGGACGAGGCGCCGAACGCGAAGGGCGGCGTCGACAAGCGCACGGTCCTCCGCCTCGACCGCCGCCTCGCGCCCGTCAAGGTCGCCGTGCTGCCGCTGTCGCGCAACGAGAAGCTCTCGCCGGTGGCGCGCGAGCTCGCGGCGGAGCTGCGCAGGATCTGGAACATCGAGTTCGACGACGCGGGCGCCATCGGCCGCCGCTACCGCCGCCAGGACGAGATCGGCACGCCGTTCTGCGTCACCGTCGACTTCGACACGCTCGACGATCGCGCCGTCACCGTGCGCGAGCGCGACACCATGGCGCAGGAGCGCATCCCGCTCGACGACCTCGTCGGCTACCTCGCGGGGCAGCTCGTCGGCGCCTGATCCGCACCACGGCACGACCGGTCCGCCGTCCCCGACCCCGCACCGCGGGCGTCAGGGGCGGCGGATCGTCAGCTCGTCGGTGATGTCGCCGACGGTCGCGTCGAGCGCCGCCGTCAGCGCGTCCGCGTCCACCAGCGCCGAGACGCCGTGCTCGCCGCCGCCCATGCCGATCCGGCGGCCCGCGATGCGCTCGTCCGCGAAGACCGGCAGGTCGCCGCGGGCGCCGAGCGGCGTGATGGTGCCGCGGGCGTAGCCGGTCGCCTCGAGGGCGACCTCGGGCGCGGGCATCGAGAGCTTGTTGACGCCCACGAGCGCGCGCAGCTTCGCCCAGCTGATCTGCCGGTCGCCCGGCACGAGCGCCATGAGCAGCCCGCCGTCGTGCCGCTTCACCACGAGCGACTTCACGAGGTGCGACGGCGCGATGCCGAGGCCGCGCGCCGCCTCCTCGAGGGATCCCGCGTCGGGACGGTCGACGACCTCGACGTCGATGCCGAGGCGCTCGGCGTGCGCGAGCACGCGGTCGCGTCCGCGGGGAGCGTCGTCGTCGTCGGATGCGGACGGGGCGGGGGTGGGGGAGCTGTCGGCCATGATCGGGCAACACCGCGGGAATGCCCCGCCTTCCCGACCGGTTGCCCACGCGTGACCGACTCCTCCGCCCCCGCCCTGCCCGCCATCCGCGTCGACGTCTGGTCGGACATCGCGTGCCCGTGGTGCTACGTCGGCAAGCGGCGCTTCGAGCGCGGCGCGCGCGACTTCCAGGCGAGGACGCCCGGCGCCCCCGAGATCCAGGTCACCTACCGCTCGTTCGAGCTCGCGCCGGACACCCCGGTGGACTTCCAGGGCACCGAGGTCGACTTCCTCGCCGGCCACAAGGGCATCCCCGCCGACCGCGTCGCCACGATGCTCGAGGACATGACCCGGCTCGCCGCCGCGGAGGGCCTCGCGTACGACTACGACGCTCTGCAGCACACCAACACCGTGCTCGCGCACGAGCTGCTGCACCTGGCGCGCGAGCGCGGCGTGCAGCTGGAGATGGTGGAGCGGCTGCTGTCCGCCTACTTCACCGAGGGCCGCCACGTCGGCCGGGTGCCGGACCTCGTCGCGCTCGCGGTCGAGGTCGGCCTCGACGCCGACGAGGTGCGCGAGGCGCTCGAGAGCCACCGCCACCTCGACGACGTGCGCGCCGACCAGGCGCAGGCCGTCGCCTACGGGATCCAGGGCGTCCCCTTCTTCGTGATCGACGAGCGCTTCGGCATCTCCGGCGCGCAGGACCCGACGGTCTTCGCGTCCGCGCTGGGCGAGGCCCTGGCCGCGCGCGACGGCGACACGGTGCGCGTCGTCGCGGGCGAGGAGGCGACCCGATGAGCGCCGCGCCCGCCACCGGCACCCTGCCCGTCGTGACGCCGCGGCTC
>NZ_QWGT01000203.1 GCF_003576405.1 Clavibacter lycopersici | reverse complement strand
TCGGCCGCGGCGTGCGCGTGGGAGTGCCCGGCGGACGCGGCGGCGCCTGAGGTCGCCCCACCCACGGCCATGCCGGAAGCGGCCGTGCCGGACCCGGTCGCGGATCCCCCGTACGTGAACGCCGCGTGCAGCACGCCCTGCGTCGCGCCGATCGCGAGCACGAGGTGCGCGAGCGTCACCCGGCGTCCGCCGAGCGCGAAGCACAGGGCGACCCCGAGCACGAGCGCGAGGGCCAGGACGAGCGGGTGCGGGATCCCGCCGCCGGCCGCCGCGTGGGCGGTCGCCGTGACGAGCGTGCACACGAGGGCGGACAGCGCGGCGCGCAGCGTCCGCTCCTGCCGTGCCTGCACCCGTCCGCCTCCCGGTCGTCCGGTCCAGGGTACGCGAGCGCCCGCGGGGGTCAGCTCGCGGCGGGATCCACCGTCGTCCACGCGCTGCCGTCGGCCGAGCTGCGCTCCACGGCGTCGAGCACGCGCTGCACGCGCAGGCCGTCGGCGAACGACGGCTGCGGCTCGCGGCCCTCGGCGATGTCGTGCACGAGGTCGCGCACCTGGTGCGTGAACGCGTGCTCGTAGCCGAGGCCGTGTCCGGTGGGCCACCACGCCGCCGTGTAGGGGTGCTCGGGCTCGGTGACGAGGACCCGGCGGAAGCCCAGCCGGTCGGCGGGCGCGGTCGCGTCGTACAGCTCGATCTCGTTGAGGCGCTCGAGGTCGAAGGAGATGGCGCCGTCGGATCCGCTGAACTCCAGCCGCAGCGCGTTCTTGCGGCCCGTGGCCATGCGGGTGGCCTCGAAGCTGGCGAGCGCGCCGCCGGAGAGCTTGCCGGTGAAGTAGGCCGCGTCGTCGACCGTGACCTTGCCGCGCTCGCTCGACGCGACGCCGCCGAGGCCGCGCGTCTCGGCCAGCAGCGGGCGCTCCTCCACGAAGGTGCGGAGCAGGCCGCTGACGGCGTCCAGCCTCTCGCCCGTGATGAACTGCACGGCGTCGACGATGTGCGCGCCGATGTCGCCGAGCGCGCCGGATCCGGCCGCCTCCTTGTCGAGGCGCCACGTCATGGGTCCCTCGGCGTCGGTCAGCCAGTCCTGCAGGTAGAGCGCGCGCACCTGGCGGAGCTCGCCGACGGCGCCCTGGGCCACGAGGTCGCGCGCGAAGGTGATGGCGGGCACGCGGCGGTAGCTGAAGCCGACCATCGCGCGGATCCCCTTCGCGGCGGCCCTCTCGGCGGCGGCGGCCATGATCTCGGCCTCCTCCACCGTGTTCGCGAGCGGCTTCTCGCACAGCACGTGCTTGCCGGCCTCGAGCGCGGCGACCGCGACCTCGACGTGCGTGCTGCCGGGCGAGCAGATGTCCACCACGTCGATGTCGTCGCGCTCGATGGCGGCGCGCCAGTCGGTCTCGGCGCGATCCCAGCCCCAGCGGTCCGCGGACTCCTGCGTGCGCGCCCGGTCGCGTCCGACGACGGACACCATGCGCGGCGCGAGCGGCAGGTCGAAGAACGCGGGCGCGACGCGCCAGGCCTGCGAGTGGGCGGCGCCCATGAACCCGTGCCCGATCATCGCGACGCCGAGGGCGCCTCCGGTCTGCTCGGCGGGCGCGGCGGGCTGGGTCTCGGACATGGGACTCCTTCGTCTCATTCGTGCGGGCGGATCCGCGTGCGGGGATTCGTTGCGGGTCACGCCAAACCTACGGGGAGGCCGCGGGCCGGGACAAGGCGGATGCCCGTCCCGACCCGCGGCCTCCGCGGTCCGGCTCAGCGGATCAGTCGACGACGAGCGTCTGCCCCAGCCCGTTGACGCCGGCGTCCTGGTCCCACGTGCCCTCGTTGGCGGTCCGCACGGCGAAGCGCGGATCCGCGGAGGTGCCCGCATCCGTCGACGGCAGCGCGAGCGCGAGGTCGTAGCTGCCCGCGGGCACCTCGTCGAGCGCGACGGAGACGGTCGTGGTGGTGCCGGGCAGCCAGAGCCGCGCGTCGGCCCCGGTCGTGAACGGCACGTCGATCGTGGATCCGTCCGCCGCCGTGAGCGCGAGCACCGCGTCGCGCGGCGTGTAGGGCGCCGCCCACCCGTCGTTGCGCACGTCGACCGAGACGCGCGCGCTGCCGTCGGCCTGCGGCGTGACGGTGCTCGACGTCAGGACGAAGCGGTAGCCGAGCCGCTCGGCGGTCTCCTCGAGGCCGTCGGCGCCCCAGCTGTCGAGCACGTCCTGGTGGTAGTCGCGGTTCAGGTAGCTGTAGTGGTACCGCTCCATCTCGGCGGACGCGCTCGCCCACTCGGAGCGGGGCGGGTTCACGTTGCAGGTCTCGCCGCCCACGGGCACGTACAGGCTCTCGGCCGCGAGGTACTCCTGGTCGAGGGTGATCGGGTTCGAGAGGAACGTGCCCCAGTCGTCGGGCGCGGCCAGCAGGCAGTCGTTGTGGTGGCCGATGCGGGCGAGGGGCGTGTCGGTGTGCGCCTCCGCGGCGGTCACCGCGCTGTCGGCGCCCGCGGGCACGTCGAGCAGCTCCTGCTTCCACTTCATGACGCGCACCTGCACGCTGCGGTCCGCGGGCAGCTCGGCGAGCAGCGCCTCGGTGACCTGCGCGCGCCTGGCCCAGTCGGCCTCGGTGACGACGCCCGGGTTCGCCGGGTCCGCGACGAAGTGGTCGGTGTAGTAGCCCTCGCCCCACACGCCGACCAGCCCGTTCTGCACCACGGGGATCACGTCGGCGTTCGCGCGGAGCACCGGCCCGAGCTGGCGGATGTGCGCGAGCACCACGTCGAGGGGCGCGTCGCCGTACGGCGGTGCGGCGGAGAGGGTCTGCGTGTACGCGAAGCGGGTGATGACCGAGACGCCGGCGGCGCGCGCCGTGTCGTAGTCGGCCTGCAGGAGGTCGAGGTACGCCGGGTCGAGCTCGGGATCCGCCGCGAACGCCTCGAGGTAGGAGACCCGGAGGATCTGCGTGATGCCCTGGTCGCGGTAGCCCTCGAGCGTCGCCCGGTCGAGCGGCGTGTACCCCGTGCCGCCCGCCCGGTAGTGCGTCTCGGTGTGCTTGTAGAAGCCGCGCTGCGGGTTGGCGATGACCCCGTCGGCCTCGGCGTACGAGACGGTCGTCCCGTCCGCCGAGGTGGATGCACGGGGCGACGCGGGGCTCGATGCGGCGGGTGCCGCGACGGATGCGGCCGTGAGCAGCAGCGCTCCGACGGCCACGAGGGACAGCTGGCGTCTCATGGTTCTCCTTCAGGTGGTGGCCGCGAGCGACCGGGTGGGATGGAGGGACGGGCTACTTGAGGCCGCTGGACGCCAGGCCGTCGATGACCCGGCGCTGCAGCACGATGAAGAGGATGAGCACCGGCGCCATGGCCAGCAGGCTCGCCGCCATCACCACCGGGTAGTCGGTGGTGCGGTCGCCGATGAGCGTCGCGAGCCCCGCGGACAGCGGCATCCGGTCGCTGAACGTGGTGACCACGAGCGGCCAGAGCAGCTCGTTCCACGACCACAGGACGGTCGTGATGGCGAGCACGCTCATCGTCGGCTTCGCGAGCGGCAGCATGACCTGCCAGAAGACCTGGAACGGGTTCGCGCCGTCGAGCCGCGCGGCCTCCTCCAGCTCGGCCGGCATGGCCAGGAACGCCGTGCGCATCAGGTAGGTGCCGAAGGCGCTGAAGAGGCCGGGGAGCACGAGGCCGCCGAGGCTGTCGAGCAGGCCGAGGCCCTGCACGATCTGGTACTGCGACAGCAGGTAGACCTGCGACGGCACCATGAGGATCGACAGCACCATCGCGAGGAGCGCCCCGCGACCGCGGAAGCGCATCCGGGCGAACGCGTAGCCCGCGAGGGTGCAGAACAGGATCTGCGCGACCGTGCGGATCGCCGTCACGAGCACCGACGTCTGCAGCTGGTCGAGGAACGGCATGCGGTCGAGCACCTCGGCGTAGTTCGACCACTGGATCTCCGCCGGCCAGAACACGGGGCTCACGCTCTGCACCTCGGCGTTGGTCGACAGCGACATGATGATCTGCCAGAGGAACGGGAACGCCATGACGAGGCCGCCCGTGCCGAGCACGATGTGCGCGACCACGTGGGATCCGCCGCGACGCTGCCTGCGCCTGGACGCGACCGAGGCCGGCCGGAGGCGCACCGCCTGCCCGCTCACCCCTGCACCCACTTCCGCTGGAACCGGAACTGGACGGCGGTCACGATGCCGATGACGACGAAGATCGCCATGGCGACCGCGGCCGCGTAGCCCTTGTCGTTGTTCACGAAGCCCTCTCGGTAGAAGAAGTAGACGAGCGACATGCTCTTGGGGAGCACCGGGTTGCTGCTGCCGAGGATCGCGTAGAGCAGGTCGAAGACCTGGAAGCTCGAGATGACCGTGACGATCGTCACGAAGAACACGCTCGGCGAGAGCAGCGGCACCGTGATCTCGCGGAACTGCCGCCAGCGCGTGGCGCCGTCGAGCTCGGACGCCTCGTACAGCTCCGGCGGGATGTTCTTCAGCCCGGCCGCGAGCACGATGAGGCTGAACCCGAGGGAGGACCAGAGCCCCACGACGGCCACGGCGACGGTCGCGAAGACGGGCGTGCTGATCCAGTACGGCCCGTCGATGCCGACCAGGGCGAGAGCGTGGTTGAGCAGCCCGAAGTCGCCGTTGAAGATGACGCGCCACACCATCGCCACCGCCGTGGGCATCGCCACGTAGGGGAGGAAGAACAGCACGCGGTACAGCGACGCGAAACGGAGGCCCGGCAGGTTGAGGAGGCTGGCCAGGTAGACCGCGATCGGGATCCCGAGCAGCACTATCGCCGTGTACAGCAGCGTGTTGCCGAGCGAGAGGTAGAGCTGCGGATCCTGCAGCAGCCGGACGTAGTTCTCCAGCCCCGAGAACGTGGCACCGCCGAACGGCCCGGTGTCGGTGAACGAGCTGCCGGCCGTGAAGATGATCGGCCAGATGTAGAAGACCAGCACCCCGAGCACGAGCGGCCCGACGAAGAGCCAGGGCCAGGCGCCGTCGCCGACCTGACGGCGGCGGGGCGACGCGGGGGCGGATCCGGGCGGCGGGGCGGGCGTCGTGGCGGCAGGC
>NZ_QWGT01000202.1 GCF_003576405.1 Clavibacter lycopersici | reverse complement strand
CCGCGTGCCGTCGGCCGCCTCGATGGAGACGGCGGGCCCGGCGTCGAGCAGGATCGCGGCGCCGCCGCCCGGGAGCCGCCGCACGCCGACGCCGCCGACCGTCCGCGGTCGGAGGTGGTCGACGACCGTGCAGTCCGCGATCGCGGAGTACGCGATCCGGATCCGCCTCAGCGGCACGAGCGCGACCTCGACGTCGTCCGGGTCGAGCGTGATGCGGATCCGCAGCGAGCCGACCACGGCGCCCGCGGCCACGAGCAGAGCAGCGACGACGATGCCGAGGGCACCTCCGCCCGAGACGACCAGGACGACGAGGCCCACCACGGCGATCACGAGCCCGGCGACGCGGACGGCGCGCGGGGCGGGCGTG
This sequence comes from Clavibacter lycopersici, assembly GCF_003576405.1. Lineage (GTDB taxonomy): Bacteria > Actinomycetota > Actinomycetes > Actinomycetales > Microbacteriaceae > Clavibacter > Clavibacter lycopersici. Next base: position 4,696 of record NZ_QWGT01000202.1, on the reverse strand, counting down.
GTCTGGCGGAATCGCGCATCGGGTGAGGGCGTGGTCACGCCCTCACCCTAGGTGCGCGGGTGCCGGATCGGGTCAGGCGTGCTGCTCGTCGTGCTCGCCCTCGGCGATCTCCTCGATCAGCTTCGCGTTGAACGCGGGCAGGTCGTCGGGGTTGCGGCTCGTGACGAAGCCGCTGTCGACCACGACCTCCTCGTCGACCCACTCGGCGCCGGCGTTGCGGAGGTCGGTGGCCAGGGTGGGGTACGAGGTCATGCGGCGCCCGTCGACCACGCCGGCCTCGATGAGGATCCACGGGGCGTGGCAGATGGACGCGACGGGCTTGCCCGCGGCGAAGAAGGCCTTCGCGAAGGCGACCGAGTCGGCGTCGACGCGGAGGTCGTCCGCGTTCACGACGCCGCCGGGCAGCACGAGGCCGTCGTAGTCGGCCGCGTCCGCGTCCTTCACCTGCACGTCGACGTCGAAGGTGTCGGCCTTGTCGATGTGGTTCAGGCCCTGCACGGTGTCCGACTTCGGGGACACCAGCACGGGCGTGCCGCCGGCCTCCTGCACGGCCTTCCACGGCTCCGTCAGCTCGACCTGCTCGAAGCCGTCCGTCAGCAGGAAGGCCACCGTGCGGCCCTGGATGCTCTCTCCGGTCATGTGCGTTCCTCCTCGTGAGGGTATCGCCGCCCGGTCGGACGGCGCGTTCGACGCTACGCCCGCCAGGCGCCGTCGACCACGGTGCGGAACACGTTCACGGGGCGTCCGGAGACGGCCGTGTCGATCGCGAAGACGCCGCCGGAGAGCGGGTGCTCCTCGAGCTGCTCCTCCGTGAGGTTCTCGCGCGCCGTGCCGATGACGAGGGTGCGGAGGTCGGGTCCCGCGAAGGCGACCGAGGTGACGTTCGGGGCGGGGACCTCGATCTCGAGGTCCTTCGTGCCGTCGGGCGCCCAGCGGACCACCTTGCCCGCGCCGTAGACGCCGTTCCACGCGTAGCCGTCGGCGTCGAGGGTGAGGCCGTCGCTCATCTCGCCGTGGATCCAGTGCGCGAGGTCGCCGAGCTCGCCGTCGGCCGAGTAGGGCGCGCGGTAGACCGTCTTCTCGCTCGTGTCGGTGAGGATCATCGTGCGGCCGCCGTCGGTCCACTCGAAGCCGTTGGTGATCGCGAAGCCGCCGACGAGGGTGCGCAGGGTGCCCGCGCCGTCGACGGAGTAGATCGCCGCGTCGGGCTCGCCCTCGGTGACGTCCATGGATCCGATGACGAAGCGGCCCGCCGGGTCGACCTTGCCCTCGTTCATGCGCATGCCGTCGTGCGCGTGCTCGACCCGGGCGAGCTCGCGCGTGATCCGGCCCTCCCGGTCGACGAGCACGATCCGGTCGCCGAGCCCCGCGACGAAGCCGCCGTCGTCGGCCGGCTGGAAGGACGCGAGCGGCGGCGGCAGCTCGAGGACGGTGTCGTCGGATCCGTCGGCCGCGCCCGTCCACGGGCTCCGGTGCAGCGTGCCCGCGGTGATGTCGTTCCACATCACGTCGCCGGCGGGATCCCACCAGAGGCTCTCGACGAGGATCGCGCGGGCGTCGCGGAGGACGCGGAGGTCGGAGGTGATGGCGGTCATGGATCCAGCCAAGCACCGGCGGTGCGCGGCCGCAGACCCTGGGCGCAGTCTGTGAGCGCCCTCATCGTTCGTGCGACGAGGAAGCTGCGGGCGTACCGTCGAGGGGAGGCCGGACGACGCGCGCGAGCGCGCCCGGCCCGCGGAGCCCCGTCCCACCGGACGCCGTCCCGCACGGATCGGGAACCCCCGACCCCACGAACGAACAGAACGAGGAGTCGCACATGACCACGACCGTCGAACGCCCCACCAGCGCATCCGAGAAGGCCACCCAGCCCGAGGGCTCCAAGCCCACCAAGCGCCAGAACGCCGAGCGCGGATTCAAGGCGAGCGAGCAGCTGCACGAGAACATGCAGAAGGTGCTCGTCGACCTCATCGAGCTGCACATCCAGGGCAAGCAGGCGCACTGGAACGTCGTCGGCAAGAACTTCCGCGACCTGCACCTGCAGCTCGACGAGATCATCGAGTCGGCGCGCGAGTTCAGCGACGACCTCGCCGAGCGCATGCGCGCCCTGCACGCCACGCCGGACGGCCGCAGCGACACCGTCGCCGAGACCACGACGCTCCCCGAGTACCCGCAGGGCGAGGTGGACACGGCCGAGACCGTCGACCTCGTGACCCAGCGCCTCGAGGCCGCCGTGCACACCATGCGCGAGGTCCACGACGACGTCGACGAGGAGGACCCGACCACCGCGGACCTCCTCCACGGCTTCATCACCGCGCTCGAGCAGTACGCGTGGATGGTGTCCGCGGAGAACCGCCGCGTCGGCGCAGCCGCCGAGTAGCACCGCACCACGATCCGAGGGCCGCGCCACCAGGTGCGGCCCTCGTCGCGTCCCCGGGACGGGACGCACGCAGACGACATCGACCGCCCTCCGGGGCAGTGAGGAGACCCAGATGGATCTCGGCATCGCAGGGAAGACCGCGCTCGTCACGGGCGCCGACTCGGGGATCGGGTGGGAGACCGCCCGCATCCTCCTCAGCGAGGGCGCGACCGTCGTCCTCAGCGACCAGGACCAGGGATCGCTCGACGAGGCCGCCGCGAAGCTCGACGGCGGGGACCGCGTGCACGCGTTCGCCGCCGACGTGACGAGCGTCGAGTCGCTCGCGGCGCTGCACGACAAGGTGCAGGAGGCCGTCGGCGACATCGACATCCTCGTCCAGTCCGCGGGCATCACGGGCGCGCAGGGCCTCTTCCACGAGATCGACGACGAGGGCTGGACGGACACCATCGAGGTCGACCTGCTCGGCCCGGTGCGGCTCGTGAAGCAGTTCCTCCCGTCGCTCCGGAAGGGCGGCTGGGGCCGGATCGTGTTCCTCGCCTCCGAGGACGCCGTGCAGCCGTACGACGACGAGCTCCCCTACTGCGCCGCCAAGGCCGGGATCCTCGCGCTGTCGAAGGGCCTGTCCCGCAGCTACGCGAAGGAGGGCCTGCTCGTCAACGCGGTCTCGCCCGCCTTCATCCGCACGCCCATGACCGACGCGATGATGGACAAGCGCGCCGACCAGCTGGGCACCTCGAAGGAGGAGGCCATCGAGTCGTTCCTCGACGAGGAGCGCCCGTACATGGAGCTCAAGCGCCGCGGCGAGGCGACCGAGGTCGCCAACGTGGTCGCGTTCCTCTGCTCCGACCTCGCGTCGTTCGTGAACGGGTCCAACTACCGCGTCGACTCCGGATCGGTGGCGACGATCTGATGGCCTCCCTGAAGAAGGGCGATGCCGTCACCTGGAACACGCCCCAGGGCGAGACCCACGGGAAGGTCGTCGAGGAGAGGACGAAGGACTTCCAGCACGACGGGCAGCACTTTACGGCGTCGCCCGACGAGCCGGCGTACATCGTGGAGAGCGACAAGTCCGGGAAGACCGCGGCCCACAAGGGATCCGCGCTGACGAAGAAGAAGTAGGGATCCTCCCTCGCGGGTACCGGCGACCGGTACCCGCGAGGGGCGACCCGCCGTCGGGCCCGCGCCTAGGCTAAGGCCGATGGACACCGGGACCGCCGCCGCGACGCGCTCGACGTCGACGCGGGCGCCCCGTCACCGCGACGGCGTCGAGGTCTCCGTCGACGCGATCCTCGGGCTGCTCATCGCCGGGCTCGCCGTGCTCCCCCCGGTGGACGTGCAGGAGGCGAGCCTCCTCGTCGCCGTGCTGGCGCTGACCGCCGTCATCGTGCGGTCGGTCTTCCCGGGCGCCGCGCTCGTCCTCGCGTGGGCGATGGCGCTCGCGCAGTGGCAGCTCGGCGAGCGGCCCGGCTTCGCCGACGTCGCGCTCCTCCTCGTGCTGTACTCCACCGCCCGGCGGGGATCGCGGGCCACGGTCGTCATAGGCGTCGCGTCCGCGGTCGTCGGCGGCGCGATGGCCACCGTCTACCTGCTGCACACGGGCGCCCGCTACTCGCTCCTGATCACTCCCGGCGGCCTCGGCGCCATGATCTTCGTCGCGGCTCCGGTCCTGATGCTGCTGCTGGCGTGGCTGACCGGCCTCGTCGTGCGCGTCATCCGGGCCCGCACGACCGAGTCGCGCCTCCGCGTCCAGGCCGAGGACACCGCCGTGAAGGCCGTCGACCTCGCGCAGGCCGAGACGCTGCGGGCGAGCATGGCGCGCGACGTGCACGACATCGTCGGCCACTCGCTCGCGGTGATCATCGCGCAGGCCGACTCCGTGCAGTTCCTCGACGACGAGGAGCGGATCCGCGGGGTGTCCGCCACGATCGCCGACACGGCCCGCCGCTCCCTCGCCGAGGTGCGCGAGGTGCTGAGCGGCACGAGCCCGGCGGGCGCCGACGACGGCCCCGAGGACCTCGACGCGGTGGTCGCGCAGGTGCGCGCCGCGGGCGTGGACCTCGCGCACGAGATGCGCGGCACGCGGCGCGCAGTGGATCCCGCTCGCCAGGTGGTCATCCGCCGCGTCGCGCAGGAGATGACCACCAACGCGATGCGGCACGGCGAGCCCGGCGGTCGGATCCGCCTGCGCGAGACCTGGCGCGCCGCCGACGTCGTGCTCGAGGTCGAGAACGCGGTCGCCGCCCGCCCCGACCCGTCCATGCCCGCCGCCGCCGCCGTCCCCCATGCCGGCACCGGCGTCGAGGGCATGCGCGCCCGCCT
>NZ_QWGT01000201.1 GCF_003576405.1 Clavibacter lycopersici | reverse complement strand
AGTCGCCCTGCGCCTCGCGCTCGGCGGGCACCGGCTCACGGCCGGCGGACCGGCCCCAGCCGATCGGCGCGAGCGGCTGCGCGGGGCGCTCGCGGTCGGCGTCGGTCGCGGGACGGACCGCGAACGGGTCGTCGTCGTCGCGACCGGATCCGGATCCGCCGCCGGGCACCTGCCCGCTCACTACGCGAGCCCCAGGTCCTCGAGGCCGATCGCGTACAGGTAGCGGTGCCCCGCGGCCTCGATCACCTCGCGCGCGTCGGTCGAGCGGTCGACGACCACGGCGACCGCGGCGATCTCCGCGCCCACCTTCTCGAGCGCCTCGATGGCCTTCAGCGGGGATCCGCCGGTGGTGGAGGTGTCCTCGACGACGATGACGCGCTTGCCCTGGAGGTCCGGGCCCTCGACCTGGCGGCCGCGGCCGTGGTCCTTGGGCTCCTTGCGGACGACGAACGCGTCGTAGCCGCGCCCGACGGCGGCGCCCTGGTGCAGGATCGCGGCGGCGATGGGATCCGCGCCCATGGTGAGGCCGCCGACCGCGGCGACGTCGGGGACGTCCGCGATGAGGTCGAGCATGACCTGGCCGATGAGCGGCGCGACGCGGTGGTCGAGGCTCACGCGACGGAGGTCGACGTAGTAGCTGGCCTTCTTGCCGCTCGTCAGCGTGAAGTCGCCGTGGAAGACGGCGTCCTCCTTGATGTGGGCGATGAGCTGCTGGCGGGCGTCGGTGGTCGTCACGCAGCCGATCCTACGGGCGGGGGACCGCCCCGGCCGGTGCGACGGGCGGGTGGGACGCCGACCGGATCAGCCCTCGGACGAGGTCGGCAGGCCGAAGACGGTGCCGACCGCGGCCACGTCGTCGCCGCCGTGGCCGGCAGCGGACGCCTCCGCGTACGTCTCGCGGAGCGCCTCGAGCATGGCCGTGTCGAAGTCGTGCGCGTCGGCGCCGTCGAGCGCGGCGAGCATCAGCGTCACGTCCTTGAGCAGACCGTCGAGCGCGAACGAGGGCGCCAGCTCGCCGGCCAGCATCGCGCCGCCCTTGAGGTGCGCGTACGGGGTGTCGGCCGCGCCGCCCGCGATCGCGTCGAGGAAGAGGCGCGGCTCGACGCCGAGCAGTCGGGCGAGGCCGAGCGACTGGCCGGTCGCCGCGGTGATGGAGGCGATCCAGGCGTTGCACGCGAGCTTCAGGGCGGATCCGGGACCCGCGTCGGTTCCGGCGACCACGGTGCGCGAGCCGGTCGCCTCGAGGACGGGGCGCGCGACGGCGAGGTCGGCCTCGGATCCGGAGACGAGGTGCACGAGGAGGCCCTGCTCGGCGGGGCTGCGCGTGCCGAGGACGGGCGCGTCCACGAAGCGGATGCCGTGCTCGGCGGCGAGCGCCGCGATCTCGCGGGTGCCCTCGACGCCGACGGTGGAGGACTGGAGGACGACGGCGTCCGGCCGCAGCGCGGGAGCGACCTCGGCGAGGACCTCGAGCACGGCGTCCTGGTCGAACAGCATCACGACGACCACGTCGGCGTCGCGCACGGCGTCCGCTGCGCTGTCGGCGACGGTGGCGCCGGCGTCGGCGAGGGGCTGGGCCTTCCCGGCGCTGCGGTTCCAGACGGTGAGCGGCAGGCCGGCGCGGAGGATCGAGCGGCTCATGCCCGCTCCCATGACACCGGTGCCGAGCAGCGCCACGCGGGGCGGCCCGTCGGCGGCGGGGACGGAGGCGGGCACGGCGGCGGTGGCGTCTGTCATCCCCCGACGGTACGCCCGGCGGATGGGAGCCCGGCGGACGCGGCGTGCCGCGGACGCCGCCTGAGCGCGACGACGGGCCGCCCGTCGCGAGGACGGGGGCCCGTCGGGGAGTGCGGGAGCAGGTCAGACGGCGGGGGCCTCGACGGCGTCGTCGTCGGATCCCTCGCCGGGCATCACGATGTCGGCGACCGTGACGTCCACGCGCGTCACGGCACGGCCGACGAGCTCGGTCACGGCGTCGGAGATGGCGGCGCGGACGTCGGCGGCGACGTCCTGGAGCGGCACGCCGTACTCGGCCACGAGGGTCACCTGGAAGGAGACGCCGGTCTCCTGGGCGTCGACGGCGATCCCCTGCGTGAGGTCGGTCTGGCCGATGCGGTCGCGGAGCTGGCCGATGACGCGGGCTGCGCCGCCGCCCAGCGCGTGCACGCCCGGGATGTCGCGGACTGCGAGGCCGGCGACCTTGGCGATGACGCCGTCGGTGACCGTGGTGTCGCCCTCGGCGAGGACGCTCCCCGTGATCCCGGCGCTCGCGGGCGCGACGCGGGTGACGTCGGCGGGGGTGGGGGTGCTGGTGTCGCTCATGCGGTTCCTCCTCGTGGATGCCCGGCGGTCCGGGCGATGCTGTGGTACTCATTGATCTGACGCTCGGACGCCGCGGTTCGTCACGGATCGCTCGCGGATCCCCCTCGTCTCCCAGCGCACACGGAGGTACGGCATGGCCCTCTCCTCCTCGTTGCAGGACGCGGGCGACGGGATCCTCGCCGAGCGCGCGGCCGACGGCGACGCCCGGGCCTTCGAGGTGCTGGTCCGCCGGCACGCCCCGTACATGCGCGCGTTCGCGATCCGGCTCACCGGATCCCGCGCCGACGCCGACGACGCCGTGCAGGAGGCGCTCATCACCGCCTGGGACCGCCTGCCCACGCTCGAGAAGCCCGACCGCGTGAAGAGCTGGCTGCTGCAGATCGTGAGTCGGAAGTCCATCGACCGGATCCGCGCCCGCCGCCCCGTCGACGACATCGACGACCACGAGATCGCCGACCGGCTCACGTCCCCCGAGCGCGATGCCGAGACGTCCTCGCAGATGCGCGCGCTGGCCCGCGTGCTGGACGCGCTGCCCCGCGAGCAGCGCGAGGTGTGGATGCTGCGCGAGGTGGGAGGCTTCTCCTACGAGGAGATCGCCGAGAGGCTGGGCGCGACGCCCTCGACCATCCGCGGCCGGCTCTCCCGGGCGCGCACCACCGTGATGACGAGCATGGAGGCCTGGCGATGAGCGGCATCGGACCGGATGGCGGACGCGCGCTCGACGCCGACGGCGAGCCCCTCGACATGGCCGCCCTCGCCGACTACCTCGACCGCGGGCGCACCCCGCGCATCGCGGCGTACGAGGACGACCCCGAGACCCGCAACGCCCTCCGCGCCCTCGAGCGCGTGCGCGACGTCGGCCGCGAGCTCGTGCAGCTCGAGGCGGAGGAGGCCGACGCCCCGGACGAGGACTTCTTCCGCGGCGTGCTCGCCCACATCAGCCGCGAGTCGCGCGCCGGCCGCGACATCCCGCTCTCCCATCCGGATCCGGGGGTGAGCCTCGCGCTCACGGAGGGCGCCGTGCGCACCCTCGTGCGGCAGGCGGGCGACGAGGTGCCGGGCGTCCTCATCGGCCGGTGCACGCTCGACGGCGACGTCACGCGCGCCGGCGAGCCCGTGCGGGTGGCGCTCACCATGAGCGTCGTGTGGGGGGATCCGCTGCCCGAGCTCGCGCAGCGCGTGCGGGAGCGGGTCCACGCGGCCCTGCTCCGGCACACCGAGCTGCGCGTCGAGGGCATCGACGTGACCGTGGTGGACGTGCAGGCGCGTCCCGTGCAGGAGGAGGCCGGAGATGACCCTCGACGATGACGCGCCGGCCGGCGTGCCCGCGCCCGTCCCCGTGCCGCTGCCCGACCCTGCCGACCTGTCCCGCGACCTGACCGCGGTCCTCCGCGGCGTCCCGGGCGTGGCCGACGTCTACGCGCCGCGCTCGCCGATCCTGCTGGCCGCCCAGCAAGTGGTCGAGGGCGTCGTGGCCGGATCCTCCACCGCCGTCGAGCAGCTCGTCACCGTGGAGACCGGCGAGGGCACCGTGCTCGTCGAGGCGTCCATCGCGGTGGACGCGTCGAGCCGCGCGAGCGACACCGCGCGCGCAGCGGTCGACGCGATCCGCGCGAGCCTGGCCGAGTCGGTCGGCGCAGAGGCCGCCGCGCTCGCGGCCGTCACGGTGCGCGTCGGCAGCATCGGCTGATCCGACCGCGACCGGCCGCGCTGCCCGCTCCCGGTACCGTGGACGCATGCGCGTCGCCACCTGGAACGTCAACTCCATCCGCACCCGCGTGGGCCGCGTCGTCGACTGGCTCGTGCGCGAGGACGTCGACGTGCTGGCGATGCAGGAGATCAAGTGCAAGCCGGAGCAGTTCCCGATGCAGGCGTTCGAGGAAGCCGGCTACGAGGTCGCCGTGCACGGCCTCAGCCAGTGGAACGGCGTCGCGATCGCGAGCCGCCTGCCGCTCGAGGACGTCGTCACGACGTTCGAGGGGATGCCCCGGTTCGGCAAGCCCGACGCCTCCGGGCAGTCGCCGCTCGAGGCCCGCGCGATGGGCGCGACCGTCGCGGGCGTCCGCCTCTGGAGCCTCTACGTGCCCAACGGCCGATCCCTCGACGACCCGCACTACTCCTACAAGCTCGAGTGGCTCGGTGCGCTCGCGGCCGACACGCGCGCCTGGCTCGCCGCGGATCCGGAGACGCCGCTCGCGCTCATGGGCGACTGGAACGTGGCGCCGCTCGACACCGACGTCTGGGATCCCGCGCTCTTCGAGGGCAAGACGCACACGTCCGAGCCCGAGCGCGCCGCCTTCGCCGCGTTCCTCGAGGCCGGGCTCGCCGACGTCGTGCGGCCGTCGATCCCCGAGGGGTACACGTACTGGGACTACCAGCAGCTGCGGTTCCCCAGGAACGAGGGCATGCGGATCGACTTCATCCTCGGGAACGACCGGTTCGCCGAGCTCGTGGACGCGCCGCGGATCCACCGCGACGAGCGCAAGGGCGACGGCCCGAGCGACCACGTGCCGGTGGCGGTCGACCTCGACGTGGAGACCGAGCTCGACGACGACCGGCCCATGATCTTCTGATCCGCCCGTGACCGTCGCGGGCGTGGCCGCTCGCGCCCTCGCTCCCGCGACCGATTCCGGCGCTGCGGGACGCGCCCCGTAGTCTCGTGCCGTGACCCCCGACGACGACGCGACCCCGGAACGCGGCCGCCGCGCCGCCCGCGGGCGCCGCTCCGCCGCCCCGCCGCCCCGCCGTCGGCGCCTGCCGGAGGTCCCGCGGATCGCCCTGCCGACGCTCC
>NZ_QWGT01000200.1 GCF_003576405.1 Clavibacter lycopersici | reverse complement strand
GCGCGTGTTCGCGGCCCGCGGCGACGGCGACGTCGTGTCGCTGCGCGCGGGCGTGCGGCCCTCGCGGCCGACCGAGGTCGTGCTGTACCGGGCGGCGCTCACGATGTCGGCTGATGCGGGCGAGCGCGGCGACCGGTGAGCGCGACGCCTCCGCCCAGCGTCGTCGATGACCTGCTCGACCTCGGCGCCCTCCGTCGGCGCCCCGACGTCGAGGCCGACAACCTCTTCGCCTTCGATGCCGCCGACCGGCTGCTCATCGATCACGTGACCGCCCTGCTCGATGCCGCCGTCGATGACGGCGATGCCGTGAGGCCCGAGGAGCTCGTCGTCATCGGCGACGACTACGGTGCGCTGACGATCGGGGCTGCCGCTGCGTTGCGTCGCCACGGCGTGATGGATCCGATCCGTCTCCGCGTGCACCAGGACGCACTCACCTCCGAGACCGCGCTCGACCTCAACGCGGAGCTCGTCGGCGAGACGGCGCTGATCCGGCATCAGAGCCTCGACTTCGACTTCGCCGCGGGCGCCCGCATCGTGATCGCGCGCCTGCCCCGCAGCCTCGACGCGCTCGACGAGTGGGCCGGCGTGGTCGCGCGGGCAGCCGCCGACGACGTGACCGTGCTCGCGGGCGGTCGCGTCAAGCACATGACGCCCGCCATGACGGATGTGCTCCGTCGGCACTTCGGCGACGTGCACGCGACCCTCGCGCGGCAGAAGTCGCGGATCCTCGTGGCGCGCGAGCCCCGCCGCCCGACCGCCGACGACAACGCCGCCGCCTACCCCCGCCGAGAGTCCCACCCCGACCTCGGCCTCGAGGTGCGCGCGCACGGCGCCGCCTTCGCGGGCGCCCGCATCGACATCGGCACGCGCTTCCTCCTCACCTTCCTGCCCGAGCTGCCCGCCGACGCCGCCACGGCGGTCGACCTCGGCTGCGGCACGGGCGTCATCGCGTCGGCCGTGGCGCTCGCCCGGCCGGGCATCCGCGTGATCGCGACCGACCAGTCGTGGGCGGCCGTCGACTCCGCGCGCGCCACCGTCGCGGCCAACGGGCTCGCGGAGCGGGTGGCCGTGGTGCGCGACGACGCCGGATCCACCGTGCCCGACGGATCCGTGGACCTCGTGCTCCTGAACCCGCCCTTCCACACGGGCGCGACCGTGCACGCGGGCCTCGCGCCGCGCCTGTTCGCCGCGGCCGCGCGCATGCTCCGCCCCGGCGGCCAGCTCTGGACCGTCTACAACAGCCCGCTCGGCTACCGGCCGCAGCTCACGCGCATCGTCGGTCCGACGCGCGAGGCGGGTCGGAACGCGAAGTTCACGGTCGCCGTCTCGACGAAGCCGGCTGCGTAGGGCCGGGCCGCTGGCGACGGATCAGGCCGTCGGCGGATCCAGCACCAGCAGGTCGCCGATCTCGCACTCGAGGGCGCGGCAGACGGCGACGAGGGTCGAGTAGCGGATCGCCCGGGCGCGGTCGTTCTTCAGCACCGAGAGGTTCACCTGGCTGACGCCCACGATCGCGCTCAGCCGCGTCAGCGTCATGCCGCGCGCGGCGAGCAGCTCGTCGAGGCGGCAGTGCACGCCGGTGGGGGAGTCGTCGTCCGCGCCCATCAGACGAGGCCGCGGGTGTCGCGCTGCAGGGTCTCGCCGTGCTCGACCACCAGCCCGACGATCATCAGGGCGAAGCCGAGCGCGATGGTCGACGCGTCGACCTCCGCGACCACCGGCCAGAACCCCTCCAGGCCGGCAGCGGGGTCGTTGAGCTCGCCGCCGACGAGCCACGCGACCGCGGTCCGCGTGCCGAGGGAGAGCAGCGCGGCGATCATCACCGTGCCGCCCGCGAGCGTGACGACGAGGCTGAGGCGGCGGGCGAGCGGATCCGGCCGGAGCAGCCGGCGGGCGAGGATCGCGACCGTGCCGGCCAGCGCGACGCCGACGGCCGCGTCGAACGCGATCCGGGCCACGTGCAGCGCGACGATCCCGCCCGACAGCTCCCCGACCGCGACCTCGGCCGTGCGGTAGGCGCCCGCGCGGAGGTCGGCGGGGCCGGCGTCGGCCTCCGCGGGAAGGGATCCGCGCATCTCGAGCGACGTGTGCACCACGCCGGTCCGCACGGTCTCGACGGCGCTCACGACGGCGGCGGCGACGACCGCCAGCAGCACGAGCACGGCGATCGCGATGGCCGCCCACAGGACCCCGCGCGTGAGTCGCGCCGCGGACCCGGTGCCGGCGAGAGGTGTGGATCCCATGATGCGTCCCATCGATCATCGTTACAACGAATGTCGTTATGGTCGCACGCGGTCCGGCCCGCTGTCGAGGCCCGCGCGGATCACACGGGGTGCGTGCGGAACCACTCCAGCAGCCAGCGGGCGCGGGACGGGGCGTCGGGGCGAGCGGCGGCCGAGACCGGGCGGTCGAGGAAGTCGTCGTATCCGCGGAGCTGCCGGAGGGTCGTGTCGTCGACCGTGCGGAAGCCCATCGACCACTGGGGGAACTGCCGGGCGGGGACCTCCTCGTCGAGCAGCAACCGCACGTCGGTGTGGCGCGGATCCCCCTCGATCGCCGCGAACACCGCCTCCACCGCATCGTGCGGGCCCTCGAGCACCTGCATGAAGCGGCCGTCGCGGTGCAGGAGCAGGCCCGTGAGGCCGGTCTCCTCGTTGTTGCGGATGCACTGGCCGAGGAGCTCCGCGAGGTCCTCGTCGGTCATGTTCCGGGTGGCGGTGCTCGTGTAGACGGTCGTGCGCATGGGTCCCCCTCAGGCCGTCCCCCCATCCTGGCGCGTCGCGGGCGCCCGCGGGACACGGGATGCCCGCGCGCGGCGCGGGCCGGACATCGGCGGGCGACGTGCGTGGGCGGAACGACAAGAGCCCGGCGCGTCCACGGGTACGGCGCGCGCCGGGCTCCTGCTGCTGCCGCGTCCGTTCGGGTCGGATCGCGCAGGGATCTGATGAGCTGCCCCGCTGTGCGGGGGGACGCGACGGGGCGCTCCTCGGGTATCCATTCGCGCAGCGGCATCGGGGGGAACCCGCCGCGCTTCGACGACTCTACGACGCCGGTCCTCATTTAGGGGGACACCGAGTGCACGAAGTGCGGGTGATCCGAGGGTGAGGCGAGGGTGAGACGCCTGTCGCGCTGCGGATCCGGAGCGCCTCGGGCGTCGGCCTCCGGGTCAGATCGCCGTGCCGCCGAGGGTCCAGGTGCGCACGTGCTCCCAGGTGAGCGTGGTCCACCAGCGGCCCGACCAGTCCGGGCTCGCGGTGCGGTACATCACGACCGTGTCGCCCGTGAACCCGGCAGGCACGGGCTCGTCGAGCTCGCGGATGAACGCGCCGACCTCGTCGTGCAGGTCGGGGCGGACGAGGAGGTCGTGCGAGGCGAGCGAGAGGTGCGCGCGGAAGCGCGCGGGGTCGAACGAGTGGTGCTCGGGGGACCCCATGGGCCGGCGGAACGGGGCCGCGACGCGGTCGATGTCCGCCGCGAGCGCGAGCAGCTCGGCGTTCTGGCTGCCGTCCGGCCGCTCGTCGACGTTGTAGACGAAGCCGAAGCCGTGCTCGCGGATGCCCGCGTTGTGCACGGGGAACGCGGGGCGGTCGGCGAGGAGCTCGGTGACCGCCTCGACCACCCGGGCCTCGTCGTGCCCGAACGGCTGGCTCCCGATGAGGGTCGCATGCGGGGGGAAGGCGCCCGCGGACACGAGGCCGTACTGGGCGCGGATCTGGTCGGTGACGACCGTGACGGCGCGGCAGGTGCGCGGGTCGGGGCGGAGGAAGATCCCGTAGCGGTAGGGGTCGCTGTCGTCTCGGGGGAGCAGCGACGGGCGCATGTCGACGCGGCTCGCCGCCGCGGGGACGATGTCGGGTGCGGCGATGTCGTAGGCGGTGGGGTCGTCGTGGTCCATGCGGGATCCTCCAGGCGTCGAGCGGGGCAGGGAACGTTCCCTACGAGGCGACGACAACGGTGCCACACCCCGGGCTGAGGGGAGCGGCCGCGGGGTGAACGGCCGGTGGACGCGTGATGCGAGCGGGCCGGCGACGCGGCGGCCGCGCGACGGCTGCCGGCCCCGTCAGGAGCGGAGGGGGACGGCCGTGCGCCCCGGGATCAGCTCTCCGTCGACCGCCGTGTGGCGGGTGCCCGTGACGGTGCCGTCGATGCGGTCGACCACGGCGTCGACGGCGAGGGCGCCGATGACGGGGATCGGCTGGCGCCACGTGGTGAAGCCGAGGAGCTCGCTCGTGAAGGGCGGCAGGCCGTCGTAGCCGGTGATGGACACGTCCGCCGGGGCGGTGATGCCGCGGCGGCCGAGGCCGTCGAGGATCGCGAGGGCCCAGACGTCGCTCGGGGCCATGATCGCGGTCACGCCGCCCGCGTCGACGATCGCCTGCGCGACGGAGTCCGCGCCGTCGACGTGGACCTCCGCGTGCTCCTCGCCGCGCACGTGCAGGACGTCGAGGCCGAGCTCGCGGAGGCGGTCGAGCATCGCGAACGTGCGGGCGGACATCGTCAGCGAGATGGCGGGGGCGAGCGTGACGACGGCGACGCGGCGGTGACCGAGCGACGCCACGTGGTCGGCGAGGCCCCGGCCGCCCGTCGTCTCGTCGCAGTAGACGCTGCTGAGCGACGCGTCCACCTCCGGGCGGCCCGCGACGACCGTGGGGATCCGCTGCGCGGACGGGAGGATGTCGGCCACCGGCAGCGCGCCGCTGCACACGACGAGCCCCTCGACCTGCAGCGAGACGAGGGTCTCGAGGGCCTTCCGCTCCTCGGCGACGTCGAACGCGCCGAAGCCCGTGGCGGTGACGACCCGGTACCCGCGCTCCGACGCCCGCTGCTGGAGGGCCGTGAGCAGGTGCCCGTAGAAGGGCGTGGAGGCGTCACGGACGAGCACGCCGAGCGTGTGGGTGCGGTGCGCGGACATCCCGCGCGCGTGGGCGTTGGCGACGTAGCCGAGCGCGGCGGCGGCCTCGCGGACCGTCCGCTCCGTGGCCGCGGCGACGCCCGGCGCACCCGAGAGCGCGCGCGAGACGACGGACTTGGAGACGCCCGCGCGCGCGGCGACGTCGTGGATGGTGGGGGCGGCGCCGGGGCGGCTCATGCGCGGATCCGCGTCGGGGGCGGCCCGGGGTCGGCGGCAGGGCGCGGGGTCGG